>JAJDBZ010000386.1 GCA_029261095.1 Candidatus Omnitrophota bacterium
TTCGATTGTTTCAGAATTCGGTTCTTCTCCATTGGAAAGGTTGCCCAGAAGCGCGGTTCCCCCAGGTCTTAAGACTCGAATGATGTCCGGCCCCGAGAGATTCGCGGCATGAGATTTTAAGTTTAGACAGGCAACCAGATCGACTGAGTTTTCGACATAGGGGAGGTTTTCGAGGGACCCGGATTCGACTACCAGCGATTGCCCGTACAAGCCATCCACATCGACTTTCTCCTGAAGAGTCATGACTAATGAATCGTCAGGTTCAAGGACATGGACGGTGAAATCGCCTGACTTAGCGAGTGCGAGTCCGACCTCGGTTCCTGGGTCTCCACCCACAATCGAGACGAGGCCTTTCCAGAGTTCTGCCTCCTCGATCAGTCCAAAACCGATGGATTCACCCGCCAAATCGGAGGATTCGGAAGGAATAGGATTAAGCAATAATAGGAAGATAGAAAATGCTACGATTCGTGTTGATTTCATTGGGACAGCCTCCACCTGATGACCGCTTCAGTTAGAATTTTGCACCAATTCACTCTCTCTGGGCACCCCTTATTTTCAGTTGAGGGTTCTAATCGTCTCGATGGACAGTATTGCGTGAAAAAGCGGGGAGACAAACTGCAACATATTCCGCACCTTCTGGGTGGGGAGTACTGTACTGAACCCACTCACCTTTGTGGGAAATGACGGCTTGTCCGGCCGGTACTTTGAATTCGCCATCCTTCGATTTGACCGTCAATTCACCTCGGACGACATAGGTAAACTCATCGAATTCAGGAGTTTGCCCCGGCTCAACCCATCCACTCGGACTGGTCATTTTTGCAAGACTCAATTCGTCGGTCTTGGAATTCACTTTACCCACAAACTCTTCAATGATCTTGGGTTTGTTTCCTGCGGCTTCGATTTTCGTGGGGGAAGCGATCAATGTGGGCATAGTAGAAGTGGCTCCTGAGATTGGAAATCGACCCAGAAATGGGGTTGAGGAAGATTAGCAGAGTGGTCGCGGGAGGGAAGCGGTCGTTCTATAAAGGACGCACTCTGTTATTCGATGAATGACCATCGGCGCTAGGCGACATCGACGACCGCTCGATACACCTTTTCATCGGTATCGAAACTCGATGTGAATCCGAGCTTCTGACATACATGCAGCATTCCGTGGTTCTCAGGAAGGATGTATCCAATGACACGATGAATTCCCTCATGGGGTGCAATCTCAAGAAGTCTCCGAAGGATCTCTGTCCCTAATCCGGTCCCCTGAATATCGTCGCTGACCAAGAGAGCGAATTCCGCATCCGGGGTGTTGGGCACTCTATTGAGCCGCCCGATTCCCCGAATCTCCCGACCATTCTCTCCTTCTGTTTCGGCTACAATCACCACTTGACGGTTATAGTCGATAAAGCAGATTCGAGTGAGACGTTTATGAGTCACTCGTTGATCGTAGGGAATGGGATGAAAGTATCGAAGGTAAACACTTCTCTCCGAAACAGTCTCATGGAATTTGACCACAAGGGGCTCATCCTCGGGGCGGATCGGCCGAAATGTAATGGCCTCCCCTTTCTTATCTGTCCAGTGGCTGATGTATTCAGTCGGATAGGGACGGATCACAGGTCCAGGGAGGTCTTCCTCGGCGATGTCAATGTCGTGGAGAACAATGCGAGCATCGAGTGCATACGTCCCCTCAGGCGAGGCCAGCAATGGATTGATATCGATCTCTTTGATCCGTTTCTGTTCAACCACCAACTCGCTGAACTGAACCAGGAGTTTTTCTAAAGCATCCAAATCCACCGGCTTTCGACCTCTTACACCCTTCAAGGCGGTTAGAATCTTCGTCTGTTCCATCATCCGTCGCGCTAGCGTCGTGTTGAGAGGTGGCAATCCAAGAGCGCGATCCTTGAACACCTCCACCAATTGGCCACCAGTCCCAAAGAGAACCACGGGTCCAAATTGTGGATCGACCGAGCTGCCAAGAATGATTTCGTATCCTTCGAGTTTGATCATGGGCTGGACGGTGACACCCAAAAAATCGCTTGCACTGTGCAGTTCGGTGACTTTATCTTTGATTCGATTGAATGCTTCTTTAATACCTTCCCGAGTACGAAGATTGAGGACGACTCCGCCTACATCGGTCTTGTGAGTGATCGTTTCGGAATGAATCTTGACGACCACGGGGTAACCCATCTCTTCGGCCGCGGCGATGGCTTCCTCCACCGAGGTTGCGATTTGCGTCTTAACCGTTGGAATGTCGTATTCCGCCAAGATTTGTTTGGATTCGTGTTCGGTCAATAGATTTCTTCCTGACTCGCTGGCCTCCTTGATGATTTGTTTCGCAGTCTCCTGTCTCTTTAACACATCGTCGGTAGGTGCTGCCAGGCTCGGAGTCTCATAAAGTCCACGAAGGTTATAGGAGTACTTCCACATGTAATTGAAGATCCGCGCCGCCAAATCGGGGTAGGGGAAAGTCGGGATGTTGGCTTTGGTCAGAATATTGTTTCCCGCTTCAACCTCCGCGCCCCCCAGCCAACTGGCGAGCACCGGTTTTTTGAATCCTTTGACCGTTTCGGTCAGCGCATGTGCGGTTTGAGTCGGATCGGTCATCGCCTGCGGAGTGAGAGTCACCAATAACCCATCGCTATTTGGGTCTTCGGCCGCGATCTTCAGAGATTCCGCGTACCGAGCGGCATCCGCATCTCCGAGAATATCAATCGGATTATTGTGGCTCCAATGAGGCGGTAGGATCTCATCGAATTTCTTCATTGAGGCTTCGGTGATCTCGGTCAGTTGCCCCCCACCGGTTATCAATGCATCTGTAGCGAGGACTCCCGGTCCACCAGCATTAGTCAGAATGGTCAGGTTTGGCCCCTTCGGCCGTGGTTGTTTCGCGAGTGTCTCAGCCATGAAAAAGAGGTGTGATATCATTTCAACCCGAAGGACCCCACACCGTCGGAAAGCAGCACTGAGCACTTCATCGCTACCAGTCAGCGATCCTGTATGGGACGCGGCAGCCTTGGCGGCTGCATCAGTCGCGCCCGCCTTGATGACTATGATCGGTTTATTCTGTGCTACTTCTCTTGCTGCAGAGAGGAACGATTTCGCATCGCCGATCGATTCCATGTAGATGACAATGCTTTGCGTACGAGGATCACGGCCAAGGTAGTCGATCAGATCCCCCCATCCAATGTCGAGCATGGATCCGATCGAGACAAAGGCGCTAAATCCGACATGAGCCTGGAAACTCCAATCGAGAATCCCTGTGCAAAGTGCTCCACTCTGGCTAATGAAGGCAACATTTCCGGGCCGCGCAATCGCTGTGGCGAAGGTGGCATTGAGGCCTGTCAATGGATTCATCACACCCAGGCAGTTGGGACCAATGATTCTGATCTGGCTCTTGCGGGCGATATCCATTATTTGTTTCTCGAGAGCCGCTCCCTCAGGACCCTTTTCTTTGAACCCCGCGCTGATGATGATCGAACCCCGGACACCAACTTCCGCGCACTCCTGAATGATCGCAGGGACAGAAGGGGCGGGTGTCACAATCACCGCCAGATCGACCTGCTCGGGAATCTCTCGAATACTGGGATAGGCTTTGATCCCCATCACGTTTGTCCGTTTTGGATTGACCGGATAGACAGTTCCTCCAAAAGGACTGCTCATCAGATTCCAGAGGATCGTTCTTCCCACACTCCCCTCTTTTTCGGTCGCCCCCACGACCGCAACGGTTTTGGGTTCAAAGATGGCTTTTAATGGATGTTGTCTTCCCTTAGACATGGTCTCTCCCTGATTGGTAAATCATCATGCGACACTCTGAAAACCGGTCCCTATGGCCCGTGGACATCTTTGAGCATGGGCAGAAATGCAACCCAAGAGTGGCTACACTGTCGGATAGCGATCGTAACTTTGGATTGTTTTCATATAGTTCGCGCGCTCGAAAGCAGCCGGTTCGCTGCAGGACCGCTGACTCATGCTCCCCTTCATCATCTCCACGGAATCGTACTCATGCTCTTCCATCCACTGGCGCATTTCTTGTTCTACTTCTCCCAAACGAGCGGTTCCCTTGCGAAGCAATTCCGAGCACATCATAGTCACATCGGCTCCTACCATAAGCGCCTTGATGGCAGACTCTCCATCGTGAATGCCTGTCGTGATGGCGATATTCATTCCTATTCGACCATGAAGGATAGCCGTCCACCGAAGAGGGAGTCGAGACTCATAAGGGGATGAGAGTGTGAGACTCGGTTTAACTTCGAGGTTCTCCAGATCGATGTCGGGTTGATAGAAGCGATTAAACAAGACCAACCCGTTCGCTCCCGCCGCTTCCATTCTGTTTGCCATATCGAAGAGTGAACTGAAATAGGGGTTCAATTTCATTGCGATCGGGATCTTGACGCGTGACCGAATGTCCTGAAGCACCTCAATGTAGTTTGCTTCGACTTCCGCACTGGTAATGCGTGGATCGGCCGGGATGAAATACAGGTTGACCTCCAGAGCATCAGCGCCAGCTTGTTCCATACTGACCGCGTATTCTGTCCAACCTCCCATCGATACACCGTTCAAACTTCCGATGACTGGGACATCTACAGCGTCTTTAACGTTGGCGAGATGCTCGAGGTATTCGAAGGGACCGAGATTGTATTCCTCTAGATCTGGGAAATACGTGATAGCTTCGCCATAACTGTGCGTCGACCGTGTCAGGTAGTAATCGAGTTCGGCTTCCTCGTTGGTGATCTGCTCCTCGAAGAGCGAAAACATCACAATCGCGGAGGCGCCAGCGTCCTCAAGGGCGCGGACACGGTCCAAGTCCCGAGAGAGAGGGGCGGCCGCGGAGGGTACGAGAGGGCTTTTCAGTTCGAGTCCAAGGTATTTGGTTCTAAGATCCATGGTCGTAGTCTCCTTTTAGTTTTCGTTCTCGCCGTGGCCGTTGGTTGTAATCGCCGCGAGGTTTTTGTATCGCTGCCACCTCGAGGTGGCATCCGCTTGCGCCTGTTCCATCAGTTTCTCAGCCTCTTTTGGGTGACTCTTCACCAACATCTTGTATCGGGTTTCGCCATAGGCGTATTCGGCCATCGATATTTTCGGATCTCTTGAATCCAAAACGAGGGGGTTGTCGCCCTGTTCGGCCCGGCTGGGATCGTATCGGTAGAGCGGCCAGTGACCGCACATCACCGCATTCTTCTGGCTGGTCATCCCTCGGCTCATGTCGATGCCGTGCGCGATGCAATGGCTATAAGCAATGATCAACGAAGGACCGTCATGATGTTCGGCCTCGATAAACGATTTGACTGTCTGGGTGTCGCTGGCGCCCATGGCAATCTGAGCGACATAAACATTCCCATAGGCCATCGCCATCATCCCCAGATCTTTCTTCCCGGTTGCTTTCCCGCCAGCGGCGAATTTCGCGACGGCGGCCCTCGGTGTGGATTTCGAGGATTGTCCACCGGTATTCGAATAGACCTCGGTGTCGAGGACCAGGATGTTCACGTTTCGTCCAGAGGCCAGAACATGGTCGAGTCCCCCATATCCGATGTCATACGCCCAACCATCGCCACCGACGATCCAGACACTCTTCTTGACCAGATAGTCGGCGATAGTGAGGAGATGTTTGGCCTCCGGACGATCAAGGTGTGAAAGTTTTTCTTTGAGCGCGGCGACTCGTTCACGTTGGTCGTGAATCCCGACTTCATCCGATTGATCGGCTTTCAGGATCTCATCCGCCAAGGTGTCGCCCACTTCGGAACGAAGCCTTTCCAATAGATGGTTGGCTTGAACTTTTTGTTGATCGATGCTGAGCCGGAAACCGAGACCAAACTCCGCGTTGTCCTCAAAGAGCGAGTTCGACCAGGCTGGTCCACGACCGTTCTTATCTTGTGAATAAGGGGTGGTCGGCAGGTTCCCGCCATAGATGGAAGAACACCCGGTGGCGTTCGCGACAATCGAACGGTCTCCGAAGAGTTGGGTCATGAGTTTGATGTAGGGGGTCTCGCCACAGCCCGCGCACGCTCCCGAATACTCGAAGAGCGGTTGGAATATCTGCGATCCCTTAATTGTCTCGGGTTTGACCTCCCGTCGGTCCATTTCGGGGATTTCCAGGAAGAAATCGTAATTGGTCTTCTCTTCCTCCAGGACCTCTGGAAGCGGTGTCATGTTGATCGCTTTGAGACGTGTCTCTTTCTTGTTCTTGGCAGGACAGATTTCGACACAGAGGCCGCAACCCGTGCAATCCTCCGGCGCGGTCTGAATGGTCATCTTCATTCCGGGGAACTCTTTTCCTTTCCAATCCCAGGAAAGGAATTCTTCCGGCGCCCCCTCGAGTGCCGAGGGATCGTAGGCTTTAATCCGGATGGCCGCATGCGGACAGACCATCGCGCACTTGGCACATTGGATGCACCACTGTGGATCCCAGACTGGAATCTCCTGCGCGATCATCCTCTTCTCCCATTGCGTAGTCCCCGTGGGGAACGTCCCATCGACCGGCATGGCGCTGACTGGGAGACGGTCCCCCTGTCCGGCCAGGATCGGTCCGGTCATGAGTTTGACAAAATCGGGAGCGGAGTTTGGCACGACCGGCGGTTTTTCCCGCGCACTGCTAACTTGGTCCGGAACCTTGACCTCGAATAGGTTGGCAAGTGCGCTATCGACCGCTTCGAAATTCTTCATGACCACCGACTCGCCCTTCTTGCCGTAGGTTTTTTCAATCGCGGCCTTGATCGCGGCGATAGCCTCATCCTTGGGAAGAACCTTCGCAAGGGCGAAGAAGCAAACCTGCATGACCGTATTGATCCGATTCCCCATCCCCGCCTCGCGAGCGACATGGTAACCGTCAATGACATAGAACTGGATTTTGTTGTCGATCATCTCTTGCTGCAACGATCGGGGTAGGTGATCCCAAACTTCGTCTGGACCGAAAGCGCTGTTTAAGAGGAAGGTCGCGCCGGGGACCGCCTCCTTGAGAAGGTCGAACTTATCAATGAAATTAAACTGATGGCACGCAATGAAATTTGCACTTGAAATCAGATAAGGTGAGCGGACTGGGTTTGGTCCGAACCTCAGGTGAGAGATGGTCACTGCGCCGGCCTTCTTCGAATCGTAGACGAAGTAACCTTGCGCATAGTTGTCCGTGTCTTCACCGATGATTTTCACCGAATTCTTATTGGCTCCGACAGTTCCGTCCGACCCAAGACCATAGAACATCGCGCGCACGACATCGTCTGGTTCGATTGAGAAAGACTCATCGTACTCAAGGCTGGTGTGAGTGACATCGTCATTGATGCCAACGGTGAAGTGGTTTTTCGGTTTCTCCGCCGCCAGGTTGTCGAAGACCGCTTTGACCATCGCGGGGGTGAACTCTTTGCTGGAAAGACCGTACCGTCCACCGACAACTCTCGGCACCCGATTTCTTTCGATGAGGCCATCGTTGGAGGCTTCGGTAAGCGCGGTGACGATGTCTTGGTAAACTGGTTCTCCCGTCCCTCCGGGCTCTTTGGTCCGATCTAACACACCGAGGGTTTTCACCGTCGGTGGGAGCGCTTCGACGAAGTGTTTAACCGAGAAGGGGCGGTAGAGACGGATCTTCAGGACACCCACCTTTTCACCATTCTGGTTCAGGTGGTTAACCGTATCCTCCACTGTTTCCGCGCCGGAACCCATGATCAGGATCACTCGCTCGGCATCCGGCGCCCCATGGTATTGAAAGAGTTTGTATTCACGGCCGACATTCTTCGCGAACTCGTCCATTTTATTCTGGACAATGTCGGGACAGGCGGCGTAGAAGGGATTGATCGCCTCTCGCGCCTGGAAGAAGACATCTGGATTCTGCGCGGTTCCTCGGATGACCGGACGGTCTGGAGTCAGGGCTCGTTCGCGATGGGCGCGGATCAGGTCCTCGTCGAGGATCGACCGCATTTCATCGTCCGTGAGCGGGCAGACTTTGGTCACTTCGTGAGAGCTCCGGAAACCATCGAAGAAATGCATGAATGGAATGCGAGCCTCCAACGTCGCGGCCTGGGAGATCAAGGCAAAGTCCATGATCTCCTGGTTATTGTTGGAGGCCAACATTCCAAACCCAGTCGAGCGCGCGGCCATCACATCGGAGTGATCGCCAAAGATAGACAAGGCATGCGCGGCGACAGAACGTGCGGCGACATGGATCACCGCCGAAGTGAGTTCCCCCGCAATCTTGAACATGTTTGGAATCATCAACAGGAGTCCCTGCGACGAGGTAAAGGTGGTGGTCAGGGCACCCGCTTGGAGGGCCCCATGAACGGCGCCAGAGGCCCCCCCTTCACTCTGCATCTCGACCACCTGGGGGACTGTCCCCCAAAGGTTCGGTTGATCGGTGCTCGACCAGGCATCGGACAGTTCGCCCATCGGCGAAGAGGGTGTGATGGGGTAAATCGCGATGACCTCGTTGAGTCGGTAGGCTGAATACGCTGCGGCTTCGTTTCCATCAATGGTGATCATTGGGCGTGACATGGGAAAGGCTCCTCCCTCATATAATTCATGGCTAACCTTGTCTCCCTCGACCAGGAGATATCTTATAATACACAAAAAAGTACCAGAATACTATTAATTGAAGTGTTCTTTCTCGCTTTCAAACATAAGTCTAGAATAAGCAGCATCTTGTGACTTTACGATTCCTCATGTGAGTCAGTGGTGGATGCCACATTAGCAGGATCATCTTCCTCGGCCATCTCCTCTTTACCAGTGAACATCGATAAAGAGATCGGGTATTCCTTCGGGTGGAATACCACGAAGAAGAGGTGCCAGAAAACGATGGCCAATGTGGCCAAAACCGCCTCATAAAAATGGATGATTTCGGACACATCGACAAAGACTTTAGGCAAACGCTGGGTGACGAGTTCAGGGAACCAGAGAAAGAATCCAGTGATGGACATAAGAATCATTCCCCAGATCAGGGCCCAATACTCAAGTTTCTCGTGGTACCCGAAACGACCGAACCGTGGGGGGTCGGTTTTCTTCGTCAAATGGTACGATAGATTCTGTCCTAGATCAGAGAAATCTTTCTTCCCGGGCCATAAGAACCCCAACTCTACGCGACCCTTTCTCGTCACCATGAGGAAGAACAAATGAAAAACGAAAAGTCCCGTGGCGATGACTCCTGCGGTTCGGTGAATGATCGAGCGGTGGACTTCGGTCATTCCCAACCATGCCAACATCGATGTGAATCCACTGTTCGGATAGGCGAGTGCGAATCCAGTAATTGCAAGCAGTATAAAGGAGAGCGCGATAATGTGATGTTGCAGCATCTCGAAACGACTGAACCTCTGCTCGGTCCGGAGTTTGGATTGCGATCTGAATTTATCCACTATGTATCGAATGAGAATGATCGCGTTGTGAAGGACCATGAATGCGAGGGTGATTCCAATCAGCCAAACATAAAACAGCCGAACCACTTGCCCAATCCAAGAGGCGGGAGCGGAAGCGGTTGTATGGATTTTGCCTGCAACGAATTGTGGACCCGCTTCGACATGACACTTCGCGCAAGTCTGAATGAGATTGGCTTGATGAATGGTGGATCTGGCATCGGTTTCGCTGAATATGTTATGGACTCCATGACACGATGCACAATTCGCGGTTTCAAAACCACCGAGTTCTTCGGCCCGTCCATGGTAACTGTCAAAGAACGAACTGGATTGACCACTTTCCATTTTGAATTTGTCGGTGACCAATGTTGAACCATGGCACTGGGCGCACAGCCCTTTGGAAAGCCGGTGAGGGGAAGTCAGTGAAAGAGGGTGTGTTGCTTCGAGGATTTCGTGCGAACCATGGCAAGTGGTGCAGTTTGGCGATTCGAAATTTCCTGCCGAAAGAGAGAGGCCGTGGGCGCTCTCCATGAAAGTGTTGGAGATTTCTTCGTGGCACTTCCCGCATGTATTGGGGATATTAAGTGGAAAGGTCAGGGACTCTTCCCGTGTTCGCGGGAGGACATGATGGGAGCCATGACAATCGACACAACTCGCGGCGTCCTCGTTTCCGGAAAGGACCTCTCGATAATGAACGCACTTGAGATAGACCTCACCCGTTACAAACTTTCGAGTTTCCGGTCCATTCTCTGAGATCGACTGATCGTGGCACCCGCGGCAGTTCTTGATCGAGTTCAGTTTCGATGTTTTGGACCGCGAATCTTCGGAATAGAAAATGTCGTGTGTCCCATGACAATCGGTACATTTCAGGTTTCGATCTTCACCCAGGATTTTTTGGACGGTTACCGTTGCATGAACGCTTTCTTCCATTTCGATACCGGCGTCTTCATGACATTCAAGACAATTGACCGGTTGGACCGGGTCCTCATGAGGAAGATCGACGATATCTGAGTGACAGTCGATGCACTCCATCCCCGCATGGACGGACATCTCCTCTTCGAGACTCTCAAGGTCGACGAACAGACCGGGGCGGTCCTTGGGGAGTTCCTCCTTGTCCCCATGACAGAGCATGCAATCCTCGGTCTCCCACTCCTCGGAAAAAACGGGGGAGGCCAAAGAAACAAATCCGGATAGGATTATCCAGAATAAAACTGGTTGAATCGATGGATGATTAAACATTTCTCGGCCCCCTTGTCATCGAATTGAGGATTAAAAAACTTACGGCTTCATGATTGGTCGAGGGGAAAGCCCCCTCGACCAAGATGCTCGATCCATTTTCAAGGATTCGGTTTGATAAACTATTTCCCTTTTTCTCGTTCCTCAAGGACCTTCGGCGAGGTGGCGCCCGAGTGATCGATCTTTTTGAAATACTCCTCGAAATTGAACGGTTTATAAAAATCGTTCATCGGATCCTCTTTGTGGCACTTCGTGCAGGTGGCTTCTTTCGCTTCTTGTTCCATGTTGCGGAAGTCCACCATCCCCGCGGCAACGGCCGCTTCGTAGCCCTCTTTTTCATGCACCTTCAGGTAGCCCGATCCAGCTCCGTGGCAGGACTCGCACGAGACTCCCTCTTCTGGTTTGGGGGAACCGACGGTGGTGTGACAAGAGAGGCACGCTTCCGCTTTGGAGGGATCCTCGATCCCATGCTTCTTGGCCGCTTCCTTCGCCTTGTCGGTCAACAAGGTTTCAAAGGCTTTGGCATGGGGGCCTTTCTCCCAAACTTTGAAATGAGTCCCTGCTTTCTTGTCGGTGCTATGGCAAATTTTGCACTTTTTCGCCCCGACAAAATCGTACTCTTCCGCCCCATAAGAGGGGGAAAGACCGACAACGATTGCCAGCAATACAACTACTTTCATTAAACGCATCATTGACTCTCCTCCCTTTCGTTCTATTTCCGATCGCGTAACCGCGAATTGTCTACGTCCGCCCTAGTTGTTGCTCGCCGCCAACTCCATGTAGTCGGTAGGCTCTGGCGCCCCGTGGCAGTCCGTGCATTTGTCGCCCTCGTCGAGTTCGCCCATATCCAATGGATGATAGAAATCCTGAAGTTCGTATCCCATATTCGCGACTTCTTTAAACCCTTCTGCTTGGCCCGAAATCAAGTGGCAGTTGTTGCAATCGTTCGTGATCGCTACCCCGGTTTCCGATTTGTGCTCCCCATCGTGGCAGCGGTAGCACCCATCCCAACGGAAGTGGCCGCTGAAATCGGGATGGGTCGTCCAGTCCACATGTCTCTCGGGAAAGAAGGTGGAACTGTAGATCTCTTTGACCGAATCTATGGCTTGGGTGACTTTCTCTTCGAGAGTTGCCGGCTCGACTTCGGCATAGGTCTCATTGAGAGTGGTCTCGATCCTTTCATGAGCTTCTTGGGTTGTGGCGTAAAACTCGTTGAGCAACTCCATCACGTTGTACTTGATCTCGGGAATTCCCCCATCGATTTTACCGTTAGCCATCGCTTCGTTCACCAGGCGCATGGGGTCCTTGAAAATGTGTGACGGCCGATTGTGGCAATCGATGCAATCCATCGTTCGAATTTCATGGGTGGAATTGAGAATGTCAGGATCAAAATCCTCGCTCGTAAACACCGTCTCTTTTCCATCCGGTGAAGTCATCTTGACCCAGGGGATCTCCAACCTCTTATTGTCTGGGGAAATGTACTCGATCTTGTATCCGCTGCTGACATGCCAATGGATGCCCGAAGCGTATTCGCCTGAACCTCCGCCAACTTTAAGGGTCAGTCGAACCGCATAGGGGTGGTTGTCTTCCTCGGAGGTGTAGTGCTTGATTGTCTTCTCCAAATTGCCGCTGAACTTCTCTGGCCAATGACACTCTTGGCAGGTCTCCCGAGCGGGCCGTAGATTATGAATCGGAGTCTCGATGGGAAGTTCGTACGAGTCGGTCAGGTATGCATAAACCTGTCTTAGTCCCGACATCTTGCTCTTCACATACCAATCGGCGCCACTCCCAATGTGACATTCCACACACGCCACCTTCGCGTGAGGGGAAGATTGATAGGTGACGAACTCGGGTTCCATCACCTGATGGCAGGTCAGACCGCAGAACTCCGTCGATTCAGTGAAATGATAGGAGCGATAGCCGCCGACTGCGGAGAGACACGCAAACAGCACGGTAAAGATGCCCAAAGCTTTGATCCGATTTACGTGTTGTGGATTATTCAGATCCAGAAGATAAGAAGGTTCATCGCCCTCTTGTTGTTTCCTGCGACCTCGAAGTCGACCGACCCAGGCGATTACCACCATGAGGAGACCACAACCGAGGAATACCGGAATGAGCATGTAGGTCACCACTCCGGTGTAGAGGCTGCTATGACCGGAATTGATGTCGTAGAGGATCAATACGGCGCCAACTGCTGCGGCCGAAACGGTGAGGATCCACCCGATAACCCCGATCAATTGCTGAAGGGGAATCTTCCCTGAAGGATTTTGAGGCATGGTCATTCCCTTGTTACTATTGTTTCACGACCTTCAGGGCGGATGGTCGGGCGAGTAACAAGCACTAATAGTGGAACTAAAATACCGTTTTGTCAACTGGCCCTCTGAACTTGCGACACCTTTCCTTTGATTTGCATGAATTCCATGTCCGAGTGTCCAAGGTTGTGGGTTCACTGACCGCCATTCGGCAGAAAATGAGATCGGTTTTGATGTTAAAAAGGGTTCGCTGTTCCAGTCGGGAGCTCACGGAGTCCGAAAACTGGGGTAATCCAGTATCGCAACTATCCGGAATCATTAAAGTTATAGAATAACGGTATTGTTTTGCTTGTTTACCCCTTGACCTTCTTTGGTTAAAAAGAGAGAATTGTGTCCGATAAAGCGTGGAGGCAATCCCGTCCAATCATGTTGCCTCGTAGTTAGCGCTCAGTTTGTTTCTTACGTCCGCCCGGCGTTTTACATGTTTCAACATAAGTCGGAAGGGGGCTTACGCGATGTTTATTCAGCGGGTTTTTTTAATACTGACAATGGTGATCACTCTTGTCTTCGGGACCGGTGTTGGTTGGTCTCAAGAGAGTGCTGACCTCGATCGGAGCGGGTTTGTCGACGCTCAGGATCAGCTACTTCTGCTCGAACAGTGGCAAACTGGTGGGACTTTTGCTCCCGATGTTGTCGAGGCGGAGGAGCAGGTCGATGTTGCGATCATGGATGTGGCCCTACCTGCGGACAATCGGCCTGAGGTCACTTTTACGTTGATGGATGGCGCTGGGAACCCAATTGACCCGGCGAGTCTTCGAACGTACCGGTTCATCATCGCAAAACTAATCGAGGACGACCCAGTTGAGGGTTATACCCAGTATCAGAGTTACAACACCGTCGAGGCATCGAATGAAGTGGGTGATGAACCGCCTGGAACAGTCATGGCGACTCAAGCCACTTATGACTCGGGAAGAGGCCCCAGCGGAGGGATGGCCGTTAATATCACTGACAATGGGGACGGGACATTCACATACAAGTTTGCGGACGAGGTGGTCATTGCTCCTGCGGATATGGGGTTGACCCACACAGTGGGCGCCCAAATCGAATACAACCTCGATGGGCGAGTTACAGACGCAAACCCCCTCTTTAATTTTGTCCCGAGTGGGGCCCCGGTTTCTACGGTTCGTGAGCTCACGAATGTCATGACATGTAACGCTTGTCATACCGATCTGGGAATCCACGGAGGACACCGGAAAGAGGTCGGTCTTTGCATCCTTTGTCACAACCCAGCTGAGGGCAACATCGATCCGGATAGCGGAAACCCCATCGATATGACCGAAATGATCCATAAGATTCATATGGGAGCCAACCTACCATCCGCGCCCACCGAGGAATTTGTGATCTATGGTTTCATGAACAGTGAGCATAATTACTCTCACGTTCATTATCCGATGGATATCCGTAATTGCGAGTCCTGTCATACCGGGACTGACTCGAACCCAGACCAGGCCGATTTCTGGAAAGAACACCCATCAAGGAGAGCATGCGGTTCGTGCCACGACGATGTGAATTTCGATACAGGCGAGGGACACAGCGACAACAACTTCCCGGCGGTGGACGCGGCGTGTAAAACCTGCCACCCCGCCGCAGCCATCGAAAGTTCTCACCAGATACCGAGGAAAGAGGAAGATTTCCCACTTCTTATGTCTGAGATCTTGAGTGTTGCGGCGACCACGCCAGGCGCAACCCCTACCGTTACCTTCAACCTAACTCAGGATGTCGACGGTGTGGTGACCGATGTGGATCCCGGTTCGCTGAACCGTGTCGCCGTGACAGTGGCAGGTCCGACTGTCGGTGATTATGACATGTTCTGGACTGAGACGATCGGTGGAAATGCTACCGACAATGGCGATGGAACGCTAACTTATATGCTGAGCCAAGCCCTTCCGGACGAGGCAATGGGAACATGGGCGTTCGGTCTCGAGGCCCGGGGTGATGGGATCGAGGATTTCGAGGGCGAGCGTCCCTCGCTGGTGCAAAACCCCGTCCATTACGCCGCAGTCACAGATGCTGCGCCGGTTCCAAGGAGGGAAGTGGTGGACTTCGCGAAATGCAACCTCTGCCATGATGAACTCCGGCTACATGGAACACTGCGTGTCTCCTATGAATACTGCATCTTGTGCCACAAACCCAATGGGACAGACATCAGTCGTGTTCCGGAGGGTGTGGATCCATCTACTATCAACTTCAAAGACATGATTCATAAGATCCACCGTGGTGCGGACCTTAACACGGACTACACGGTCTATGGATTTGGTGGGACCCCTCACAACTATAACGAAGTCCATTTCCCCGGAGAGATGAACCGGTGCGATGTCTGTCACGAAGAGGGGACTTACGGCCTTCCAACACCTGCGGGAACCGCACCGACGATTG
>JAJDBZ010000387.1 GCA_029261095.1 Candidatus Omnitrophota bacterium
TCCCCCCTCCCCGCACTGCGGGGAGGGGGCTAGGGGGTGGGGGTCTGGTGGTCAAAAAATCTTCTTGAAATCTTCCACCTGCTGCGTCAACGCTCGCTCGACGGGCAAGCGCTCGATGCTGGAGGCGCCGAAGAAGCCGCACACCCCCTCGGTGTGATCCATCACGTATTTCGCATCCTCCGGTTCGGCGATAGGGCCTCCATGACAGATGACCAGAACATCGCCGCGCGCTTTCTTACCGGCATCGCAAATCGACTGGACTCGTTTGGTGGATTCCTCGAGGGTGAGCGCGGTTTCGGCGCCAATGGTTCCCTTGGTGGTGAGTCCCATATGCGCCACCAAGATATCGGCCCCGGCTTGGGCCATCGCTTCCGCCTCGGAAGCATTAAAGACATAGGGGCATGTCAGCATCTCTTTCCGGTGGGCTTCGGCGATCATCTCAATCTCGAGATCGTACCCCATCCCGGTCTCTTCCAGGTTTTGCCTGAACACTCCATCGATGAGGCCGACTGTCGGAAAATTTTGGATTCCTGAGAAACCGATGCGCTTGAGTTCATCGAGGAATCGCGGAATGACACGGAAGGGATCGGTTCCGCAAACTCCGGCCAACACGGGTGTGTCTTTCACCACCGGCAAGACCTCGCGCGCCATGTCCACCACAATGGCGTTCGCATCGCCATAGGGCATGAGGCCGGAGAGCGATCCTCTCCCGCCCATGCGGAAGCGCCCTGAGTTGTAGATGATGATGATATCCGCGCCGCCCGCTTCCGCGCATTTGGCGCTAATCCCAGTCCCAGCTCCGCAACCGATCAGTGGTTTATTGGCGTCCATTTGTGATTTAAACTTGGCTAAAGATTCCTCACGTGTAAACATCATGAGAATTGCATCCCTCCTTAACTCTCTTTGTCACCCATCAACTCAACCAACTTGTTCGCCATCGCCTCCGCGAAGGCATCGTCATTAACATGATGGTCGAGATCATGGAGCGTGACATTCGATGCCAAGTTGGATCGCAGCGCATCGAAGCAGACGGCATCGGCGGCGGGGTCATGGAATGGACCCCCGTCCTTGTCGATCGCGGAAACACCTTTTTGGGGGATGAAGAATGCTGTGGGACCTTTTGACTTGGAGACTTTCCCCGCGACGATCTCGCCCAGCCGCTTCATCTCCTCTTCGGTTGTTCGCATTAGAGTGACTGTGGGGTTATGGATATAGAAGTGCCGGTCGTTGAATTTCTCGGGAACGGTTTCGCGCGGCCCAAAGTTGACCATATCGAGGGCTCCGACCGAAACGACTTGTGGGATTCCCCTTTCTGCGGCTGCTTCGAGTCGAGTCGGTCCCGCAGTGAGGACACCTCCCACGAGTTCATCGCACCATTCGGTTGTGGTGACATCCAGGACCCCATCGATGAGACCATCGCGAATGAGCCCCTCCATCGCGCGTCCGCCCGATCCGGTGGCATGGAAGACCAGGACCTCGTAACCCGCCTCTTCGAGAACTTCCCGCGCCCGGGTGACACAAGGTGTGGTGACTCCAAACATGGTTGCGGCGATGATTCTTTTATCCCGATGGGTTTCGGCTGTTTCTCTTGCCGTGACCATGCCGCAGATGGCGCCCGCGGCATTCCTGAAAATCTGTCGAGAGATTCGGTTCAGACCGGCCACATCGACGACACTGTACATTAAGGTGACATCTTTGGTCCCCACATACGGTGAGGTATCGCCGGAAGCCAATGTGGAAACCTGTACTTTGGGGACTCCCACCGGCAACGAGCGCATGGCAGCCGTGCCGATGCTTGTTCCGGCCGAACCCCCGAGGGAGAGAACGCCTGAAATTTTTCCCTGGTCATAGAGATCGCGGACGATGTTCGCGATTCCGTCGCACATGGCTGTGACGCTTTTTCCCCGGTCTCCCTCCGCACGAAGCGCCTCGATGGTGGTCCCCGCCGCTATTGCGATCTCACTGGCGCTGACCGCCGCATCGTTCGAGGAGGAGAGAGTGCCAGTGTCGATCAGAAAGACCGAACAACCCTGAGATTCGATCACCCCTTTCACATATCGGATCTCCGCTCCCTTGGTGTCCAGGGTCCCAATTAAAGCAATCGGTTTCATTTCTTGTGCCTCGTTATTACTATTCGATCGAACCAAGAAGGAATCCTATCCACCCCTTCAATACCTGTCCACTTCGAAGATTGCATCGGTTTTATCCAAACCCCAATCGAGCCAGTGTCTCACTATCGCCCCTCTCGACGCGATAATTCTGGAATTCTCTCCTCACGGGATATTCTTTCCGGAGACGGTCGAAGAGTTCCCCCTGCTGGTCCTGGGGGGATTCCATCATTCTTCGCATCCGGGCATCATCTTCTTGGATGGGGTAGGCCCGAAAGACCGCTTCTCTTAAGGAATCGCGGCCGGTGGAGGTTAGACGAAGATTCGGCGACTCCACTTCCGGGTTCCAGTTCTCACTCCAGGATTCATCGACATTCAGGAATCGGGATATCGCATCGAACATCATGCGTGTGCCGTTCAGTTTTCCATCCAATGAGTACCCCGCTATGTGAGGGGTTGCGATGTCGACTCGATCGAGGAGGTCTGTGTCGGGTGCCGGCTCGTTTTCCCAGACATCCAGGACCGCCCCGGATATCCGGTCCGACCGGAGCGCCGAGAGAAGGGCTTGATTGTCCACGACCGACCCTCGGGAGGTGTTGATCAGGATGGCCGATTTTTTCATTCGATCGAGTCGAGAGGGGTTGATCAAATGAAAGGTTGGGTGAGGCCCTGTCTTATCCAATGGAGTATGGAGGGTGATCAGGTCGGCATCGTTGAGGAGGCCATCGAGGTCGGTAAACCCCTCAGGCCCCTCCCTCTCGGCACAGGGTGGATCGTTCAACAGGGTTTTCATGCCCAGGGCGGCAAGTTTGGTCTCCACCTTCTTGCCGACATTTCCCATCCCGACGATTCCAGCTGTCTTGCCTTGAAAAGAAATGCCCGTTTCCTTTTCAAGGTGGAGCAGAGCCGCGACGATGTATTCCGAAACCGAGTTGGCGTTGCATCCGGCGGCATCAGAAAAACCAATCCCCTTCGCCTTCAGGTATTCCAAATCGATGTGATCGGTTCCGATGGTGGCGGTTCCCACGAATCGAACGGGTGTGCCTTCAAGAAGATCGCGATCGACCCGGGTCACCGACCGGGCAATCAAAATGTCGGCATCGGTGAGTTCCTTTCGGGTGATCCCACGGCCGGGAAGGGAGGTCGCCTTTCCCAAACGAGAGAAAGCTTCCGCGCCCATGGGGATATTTTCGTCGAAGACGATGAGGGACATTCTTAAAAGGTGAAATCCTGAGTGTGTTCCTCGGTGTTGGGTACAGTCAGCGAGGCGCGTTTAGGGTCGTCGGAATACTCTCCAGCAAAAACTTCATAAGTCCCAGCTGGAACCCCCTCAAATGAATATCTTCCCTGAGAATCTGTCAGTGTGATTAACTCCTGAAGGTCGGTTCCGTAGCGCGGGTAGAGAACCAGGGTCGAATTTGCCAAAGGACGCCCCTTCAGGACAACGGTTCCAGAGACATACGCACCCTCATCCACCACGAGTTGGACTTGAGTGGCATCTTCTCCTTGGACCTCCACCGACCGAGTTAAGATCGGACGACCGTACTCAGAGAGCACCTTGCCCTGGACAGCGGAGGGTTGGCGAACTGTTAGACGATAACTCCCTGGCGATAGGCTGGGAATCTGGAAATACCCGTCCTGGTCCGCGCGGGCGAGGTTGTACCCAAAATCCTTCCCCCAATCGAGACCGTCTGTGCCATCCACCTGAATCACATATCCTCCCGCACCCGTGCCATCTTTAAAAAAGACTCGCCCTTCGATTGAACCCCCGCTCCCTAACTGGATCTGCCCTATATCGGTGGTTTGCCCGGAAGTGACATTGATTCGAGATTTGAAGACTGGAGCGTAGTCCGAATGTTCGACAAGGATGGCGTACTGGTCTTGTGCTAGACCCTTAAACTCAAAGGTCCCGGCTCCGTCAGTCTCTTTCGACACTTCTCCCAACCGGACAGTGGCTCCAGCAATTCCTTTCATCTGCCCCGCACTTCCTCCGGTTAGGGGCGCGAACACGTGTCCCTTAATACCACCGCCGCCATTGAGGACAATCGAATAGTCAGGTGGATAATTCCCATTCTCGACAGAAATTCCGAAAACATTGGCTTCTCCAAAACCTTCGGCGAGAACTGTTAAGGTGTAATACCCATTGGGTAGACCCGATATTTCGAAAGATCCGTCCGGGGCGTTGAAAGCCTGTCCTTGATTGAATTCTTCTCGACTTGACAGGTGAGTGGTCAGAATAGGGTCAACCGATACGGCTTTCAGAAGGATCTTGAACTTGGTGCAGGGTGTCTGGCCATCGGCCTGATAAACTCTTCCTGCGATGCCACCCCCCCAGGAGAGTTGGAAATCGACCCCCGTAGATCCCGCTTCCACATCGTATTTGTATTGCGAGGCATAAACATCTCCCGCTACTACGGTATAGAATCCCTCTCGCAATCCTTCTAGGGCAAAAGTCCCATCGGCATCCGTTTTGGTCCACCCGGTTCCAGCGGTCGATTCCTGCATCGCTTTCTCGGGAATCTGTTTGAGCGAAAGAGAAGCATTTCCCGATAAGACACGTGCCGCGTACAGTGTCTCCTTCTTCCCGAAGAACGCACCAATGCTGACATTCTCTAGGGGGAATCCGTCGGGATCCAATACCTTCCCGGAGACCTCAAGACTCTGTTTTGATTCCAGGACTATTTCCAATCCCGAAGTCTCTTTCCCTTTTCTAAGAACCATCGAATCGATTCCAGCTGGCCAATAGTCCAGGTGATTGACCGATAGACTGTAAACTCCGATCGGAACCTCCTTCACTTCGAATTTACCCTCCGCGTCGGTTTGGACTGAGGGTATCGGGGATTGTTCCATAGACGAGGAAGGGGTCAGTAATAGATCAGATCCGGCTACACCCTGTTTTTTTTGGTCGACCACTGTGCCGCCGACTGTGACAGTCGGGATTCTGGCAAGGACAATTTCGAAACCCTCAAGAGGTCCAGGTGGCTCGACACCCAGGGGTTGACGTTTGCCGGAAGTTTCATCATTTCCCAGCGGGCTAGCGTAACCCGGAGAATACCCGAATTTTTCTCCCGACAAATAATGACGTCCCCTTGGAACTCCTTCCAACAAGAACCTACCTGCACCATCGGTGACAGATGAGGGTAAATCTTCCAGGTCCAGTACTTTTTCTTCGGCTGGAATCGCGCGAACAACCGCCCCTGGGATGGGAAATTTCGATTTCGCATCGGTGACTTTCCCTTCGAGGGTCAATCCTTCGACCATCTCGACAGGCCCGATTTCGCGTTCTTTTTCCAGCTCTTCGAAAATCACATCGATCCACTCGGATTCTCGAAATTCTCCCGGCTTACGAAATTGAACCTTGTGGACTGCGATTCCAGTTTGAAAACTGAACTGTCCATCCGGTCCGGTGGATGTCGACCGGACCGTTCCCAACCGGTTCTCTGTCCAGATCTCGATACCGGATATCGCCATCTTTGTGTGCGCGTTCATAACCCGCCCAAAAATGCGACGATCTGGAATGATCATAAGATCCCGGGTTTGAGTACCGGCCTGGCCCAGGATTGTTCTGTTGTACGGCGCGGACTCGTTCTCTCCCGAAACTGCTTGAATGACCAATTTCGATTTTCGTGGCAGTCCGGTGATTGTGTACTGGCCCGAAGCATCGGTCAGGACAGATCCCGAAAACTGAGGGAAACCCGGCGCATCGAACTGGACCGTGACAGTCGCGCCCGATAGCGGTTCTCGATTGGTGAAGAGACTGACCGTCCCCTCAATTCGCACCTCGGGTTCAAGCCGGAACATGGCTTCATCAGAACCGGTCGGCGCCCCAAGTTGAACAGCGCGGGCAAAGCCTTCTCCATTGGCGACTAAGTCATAGGTTCCGGCCTCAAGGCCTTCGAAAGAGAATTGACCTTGGTCGTCGGAAACTGTTTCTGCAAAAAATTCATGTGAGAGAGCATCGCCGAGATCTTTTTTTCCGCCCCAAGGGGAAGAAGTGACAGCCTGACCTTTCAGGTTCCAACCTGCGAATACTTGAACTACCGCACCCGGGACCGGTTTACCGATAAAGGTCTCGACTTTCCCCGCCAGGGTTGCCGGCTGAACCACCTGCACCGCAACGTTGTCGATCTTGGCACCGGGCGTTACAACTGCATGTCCGAAATACTCCCTGGAATGAACACGGGCTGAGCCTGTCGCTTGAGCGATCAGGTACCATTCCCCATCGGGGAGTTCGTCAAACCGAAAACTCCCATCCGACTTACTCTTCAGGCGAACCGGATCGCTCTCCCGTGTTTTCTTTGCAATGACTTCAACATCCGGAAGGGGGGATTGGGTCTCAGCCTGCAACACACTTCCCCACACTCGTGATGGAGAGGCACCTGAGGGTGTTCTCTCAGTCACTTGTTCAGCGCTTTCATCTTGGTCTTCAGCGGTCTCTCGGGCACTTTCCGGTTCTTCGGAGGCGGCCTCTTCGGTGCGGACAATCTTAATAATCTCATCCTTTGGGGGAGTCGGTTCCTCGGCCAATGTGAGCCAAATCGCCGCACCCACTCCGGCGACCACCACAATCAGCGCAATGGCGATTAAAAAAGGGTTAATGATCCTGACGTCGTCTCTGGGCATCGTAGGGTCAATCTAATTGAGAGCTGGGTGACAGACAAGAGAAGGGGTCCGACACCCTCTCTGGTAATCCGGGTGGAATCGGGCAAGATACGGTCCCATGAAGAACAAGAAGGAGATCTTCGGCTGGGCAATGTTCGATTTCGCCAATTCGGCGTACACCACGAACATCACCACCGTGATTTTTTCCATTTACTTTATCAATAAGGTCTGTGAGGGGGAGTCGGTTGGGAACTTCTACTGGGGGTTGGGAGGTTCATTCTCCAACATTTTGATCATTCTCACTGCCCCGACCCTCGGTGCAATCGCTGATTTTTCCCGATGTCGGAAGAAGTTTCTAACCATCACCTGCCTGACCTGTGTCGTCACCACCGCGCTTTTATTTTTCGTCCAGCCGGGAATGATTCTTTTCGGGCTATTTCTCTTCGTCATTTCAAACTACTTCTTTCAGATCAGCGAATCGCTCTGTTCGAGTTTTCTCCCAAACTTGGCTGAACCTGAAGAACTCGGAAAAATTAGTGGATTCGGATGGGGACTGGGGTACCTCGGCGGAGTTACCGGACTTCTATTGTGCAAACCGATCCTCGATGGGGCCTTTGGCGACGATACGATTCTGAATGTTCGGCTGACCAACCTTGTCACTGCGGGACTTTTCCTTGTGGCGGCTGTTCCGACCTTCCTCTTCCTGAAAGAGCACGGAAGCATCTCCGAAAAGCCACCGGGTGCGAGTTACATCGGTATCGGTTTCAGTCGTGTGAAAGAGACCCTCACCCATCTGAGATCCCTCTACGATCTCTCTGTCTTCCTCGGAGTCTTCACCCTAATGTGTGTCTCCCTGACCATCATCATCGCCTTCAGCGCACCTTTCGCTGAAAATGTCATTGGATTCGAAACCAGCGACTTGATGATTCTATTCATCGTTTCGAACCTGAGTGGGGCCATCGGTGCTATCGCGTTTGGATTCATCCAGGATCGGATCGGCATCCGGAAATCATTACAAATTCTGTTGGTGATATGGGTGTTAACGCTCACCGCTGTTTACTTCACCAAAGAGATTCAGATTTTTTGGGTGCTTGCGGCCATCATGGGTGCGGGGCTGGGATCTCTTCAATCGGCGGGGCGTGGAATGGTCGCGCTCATGGCACCTAAATCGAAAAGCGGAGAGATTTTCGGATTCTGGTCTCTGACCTACAAACTCGGGGGTATCGTTGGATTGCCATTGTACGGGTTTCTCGCATACAAGATTGGCCATCGACCCTCCATGCTGTTCGTTGCCGGATTCTTTGTTCTCGCGCTCATCGGCCTTCGCTGGGTGGACGAGAAAAGAGGGCATGAGGCCGCCTTGGATTTTGAGAGAAAATTTGGGGCTACGAACGCATCTGTGGAGACTTCTTCCGATTCCGGGGTTTAAAGGTCCCGTTCTCGCAATGGCCAAAGGAACCTATTTTTCCTCTTCGCGACTGATTCTCTCTTCCAATTCCTCAATCCGGTCCAAGAGATCCAGTACCAATCCCAATCCTTCCGGGGCGAGATGGAAATCCTGTTTCAGGCGCATCGCCTTCCCGATTCGACCCGCCGCTTCTTCGGGAAACACCAAAGTTTCCGGAGTTTTCGCCACCGGTTCAACAATCCCGTAATGGACGAGCTCTTCGATCCAAGTCACCTCACATCCCGTTTCATCCGCGAGTTGTCTGAGAGTGACTCTCTTTTCCTGGACGATTTCTCCATCTTGGTGGAGGATTACCGAAGTCGTTGTCTTTTTCATCATTGGTTTCTGACTCTCCCTCATTCCCTTGGTTTGAAATCAGATTCTTTGGCCAGAGATTCGAAGAGTTCCCGGTCACGCGTGGACAGAGATTTTGGCACAGTGATCCGGAGGTCGACCAAGAGATCTCCCGGTTGTCCTTTCGATTTCGGAAGACCTTTGCCGCTGACCTTTAATGCCTGGCCGCTTTGAGTACCCGGTGCGACTTTGATGGTGACAGTTCCATCAAGCGTCGGGACCCTCACCTCTCCTCCGAGCGCAGCCTCCCAAGGGGTGATATCGATGGTTTTTCGGAGGTGGTAGCCATCCACTTTGAACCGAGAGTCGGGCTTTAACCGGATTCTAAGGAAAAGATCGCCATCGGCGGCACCGCCTATGCCCTTACCCCCTTTGCCGGGGAGACGGATTTTCGATCCCTCGGTGACCCCTTTAGGGAGATTCACTTCGATGTTCTTTTGGGACCGAGTCATCCGTCCTGTGGAATCGGGTTCCACAGTGTTGAATTGGAGCGACCTGCGGCCCCCTCTCGAGGCTTCTTCCAAGGTGAGTTCGATCTCTGATTCCTGGTCTCGGCCTCGTTGTTTCCAGGTCTGCTGGCGACCCTGCCCGAAGGAAGCACCGCCGAATCCGCCGGTCGTACTCGCTCCCCCGCCACCGAACAGCGATTCGAAGAAGTCGCTGAATCCACCAATTCCTCCTCCGTCGAAGCCCCCTCCGGGCGATCCTTCGAAACGGAATTCAAAATCTCTAGCGCCTGGAGGGGGAGTAAACTCTTGGCCTTGTTGCCAGTTAGGGCCTAGTTGGTCATACAGTTTTCGTTTCTTGGGGTCCTTGAGAACCTCATTGGCCTCGGTAATTTCCTTGAATTTTTCCTCAGCCCCGGAGTCCTTGTTGACATCTGGGTGGTATTTTCGGGCGAGTTTACGGTACGCCTTTGAGATGTCCTCTTTTGAGGCATCTCTCTCCACTCCTAATGTCTTGTAATAATCGTGAAATTTTACCGCCATTTTCCTTTTTTCACCCCTTGCTATTCAACCAACGGATAGGATAACAGATGGTGATGGTTGAGGTAGAGAGAACGACTATCCGGTTCCTATTTCCAGGGACTCTTCAGGAACAATCGATCCTCCAGGGCCCAATACCCCTTCTCATCTAACAGGCTGACTTGTTCCGGATCGAACGCCCACCTCCGGAGAGGTTCGGGGACGAACCTCTCGAACAGATCCTTAGATGAGCACCGGGTGTTTTCGAGGATGAACCTCCGTTTGGCGGCTAGATCCCGGGTCTGTTCCTCTTGCGCCACCAGGGAACCGACGATGGGTGTGGTTTCCCTGCGGCCAAACCATCTCGCGAATCCGCCTTGATCTACCGATCCACCCAGCAGGCAGACCCGCTCGCGCGCCTCGGCCAGGGTGATGACCCTCCCCAAGTGTTCGAGGTGATCTTTCTCATCCCAGTTTTTGAAGATCGTTCGGATCGGGTTTCCGATGTAATACCGTCCCTTTGCCTCGAACGACTGTTGTCCTAAGGAGGCATGGGTGCGATGTCCGATTCGGGAGGAGGGGACCATCGCGCAGGTGTAACCCAGACGGTTCAATCGCCATCCGAGATCGAGATCCTCGTAGATCATCCCGTAAGAGGGATCGAACCCGCCGACCTTCCGGTACAGGTCCCTCGAAATCGCCATCCCCCCGCCACAAACCATCAGGCGGGGATAGGGTGCGCCGGATGGATCGGGGAGATCGCCGCGTTCTTCGAAACCATAGCCCAGGACATTCGCTGTCCCCCCGAGAAAGGTCGCGGTTTTCCCCTCCCAATCCATGAGAATGCTCCCGGTCGCGCCATCGACTTTCCGGTCGAGCAGGGGGGCGACCAAGTTTTTAATCGAATCGGGTTCGACCCAGGTATCGTTGTTGAGGAAGACCAGGATCGCCCCCTCGCTTGATTCGATCCCCAGTTCGATGGCTTTCACAAACCCCTGGTTGGACTCCGATTCAACCACATGGACCTCGGGATGTTCCTTCCGAATCCACTCGACACTGTCGTCTCTGGAGCCATCGTCGATGACCAAG
>JAJDBZ010000388.1 GCA_029261095.1 Candidatus Omnitrophota bacterium
AGGTCATCGCCGATCCGGAGAAAACGACCCGCGGTCTCCTCGAACCGACTGTTGAGCAATTCCCGAATGGAAGAATCCTAATGGTGATGCGTGCCAGCAACCACAACAAACTTGAACTTCCGAGCTACCGCTGGTATGCCATCTCCGAGGATTCCGGTAGAACCTGGTCGGAAGGAAAACCCTGGACCTACACCAACGGCGAGAATTTCTTCTCCCCAAGCTCATGCAGCCTGCTCCTGAAACATTCTAACGGAAAGATCTATTGGATTGGAAACATCAACCCCGAAAACAGCCAGGGGAACCTCCCCCGTTACCCCCTCCTCATCGGTGAAGTCGACCCGGAAATCCTTCTCTTAAAAAAAGAAACTCTATGCACGATCGACGACCGGAAAGAGGGCGATTGGGAACGCCTCCTCCTCAGCAATTTTTTCGCGCATGAAGATCGGGAAACTCAGGAGGTTGTGGTGTTCCTCTCACCCCTCTTCAAGAAAGAACCTGAGGCTGGTCCGGATGGAAAGAAACCGCCCCTGGATTGGACCGCCGATGCCAACCGTTATCGGATAAAAGTGGATTGAAGCAGGCTTCACACCTGCATCTTTAAGGCTTCCAAATCGACGCTCCAATAAACTGTTGAGGATGCTCAGCAGTCGCCCAATAATACATGACCACCAACTTCCCGTCCGGGCGTTCAACGAGGCGCGGATACCCGAGATCCACATATTTTCGACCCGGTTCATCCACATCGGGATCTTCTCCCATCGGTTCGAAATCGTCGCGTACGATGACCTCCGGCCCCCAGGTTGTTCCGTTGTCGCTGCTGTACCGCACACGGATCTCGCCGACATGACGATCCCCATAAGCGCAGCAAATGCGGCCATCCTTCAGCCTCAACAAAGCCGGAGGGTTTGAATGTGTCTTCATCACTTTGACCGTGCTGAGGAATTCCCAGGTCTTACAGTCATCCACAGAATGAAAAGCTTCAATCTCGTGCAGACGCTCGCCATTGAAAATCTTTCGATACGCGCAGACAAAGTGCTCCTCGGAGATCTGAGCGGTCTGGCTCATGATCGCACGATAGTCCTCGGCCTCGGGTGTGATCCAAGAGACGAAATCGAAAGTCAGTCCCCCATCTGTCGTTTCAATGCAGGCGAGTCGCGCCATTTCGACCTCGGGGTCCTCCGCCGAAATGAAAATCCGGCAATGCTTCCCATCCTGAATCAGATAATCGGTCCGCGGAGAGAGTTTTTTGCCCTTGATCTCGGGGTGGTCATTGAGTCCGGTCAGGGAGTAAGGACCTTTCCAACTCTGGCCGCGATCATAGGAATAAAAGAACCCGCCCTCGGGGTCGTCGTTACCGTGATACCCGGTCGCGAAGATACGCAGCGCGAAATCGGCATGGGTGAAATCCAACGGCTCGGTCAGCGGTTTCTTTCCCTTGGCCTTGTACTTCTCATTCTCGTCATCGAGAAAACCTTCCGGGTCGAACATCTCCCAGGTTTCGCCACCATCCTTGCTGCGAGAAAGCATCGTGTCCTGCCGTCCCGCGATATTGTGCCCTCGGTCGATCTCGAAATCGCCTTGAGTATAAGCGACCAGAACCTCGTCCCCCCATTGCCAGACGCCGTTGTTGGCCGGCCAGCCGTGGAAGCGGTCCTTCTCGATGGCAACGACGGAGTGCTCGACTGAGAGAGATTCCCCAGCCCAAGCGATGGAAGATGTGATTGCTATAAGAGAGATTGGAATGAACATGAGTGATTGGATTTTCATTGGTGTACTTCCTTTCAACATAAGACCCTTCACCAAGCCTTCTCCGCTTTGACTTCCTTCATCGGGTAATGCTTGGTGTTCAGGGTGAAGATCCTTCCGCCTGTTACCAGAGCGGTGGCGGCGAGGATGGCGTCATTGAAATCGGTGCCATGACTCGGGCTCCATTGGCGAGAAATTTCGCCAGCGCGGTCAATGATCTCACGCGTGACCGGGGCGGTCGAAAACCGCGAGAGAAACTCGAGTGTGTCCCGCTCCGCTTCCGGCTTCATGAAGAAGGTGACCTCCCCCCTCTGAAGGGCACCCGTCCAGAGAGTGTCATTCTCGTTCTGGGAAAGTTTCTTGAGGAACCGTTTGGCTTTCGTCTCCCCTCGGAGATGCCAGATTAAGACATCCGAATCGATGTAGACTCTCACCGATGGTGCCTCTGCATGGATTCGTTGAAGGCTTTACGAGCCTTTTCGACCGTTTCGGCGGGCGATTCATCACGCATCCAGGCGCCGCAGGTTCGATCGAAAACATCCTTCTTCTCATTCGAACGCGTCTGCGCCGCATAAGAACGGACTGCGTTTTCGATCACTTCCTTTTTAGGAATTCTCAAATGCTTGGACAGATTTTCGATTTCGAATGCTACCGCTTCGTCGACTCGAGTTGAGATGACCTTATCCATGATTCAACTCCTTTCCGAGAGCATTCTGTGACCCCCACCTCTTATGTAAGCATGTTAATGTAAGATCATTCAACCTGCAAGAATAGATTCAGAAGTATTTCACCCATTGTCCTCCCGGCCACCATAGCCTACCGTCGACCTTTCACCACACTTGGTGATTGAGAAAATGCGAGAATCCCGCTTTTATGTCAGAAGTTTGTGAACTCTGCCGTAAACGTTTCGCCCCTGACTCCCCAACCCTCCAGAAATCCAGTACCCTACCCACTTTTACTGGAGTCATTTCGAATCTCATACCAATATATAAGGAAGAGCCCCATGGAGAACCAAGAAAACCTCAGCAGACGCGGTTTCATCCAGACAACCGCTTATGGCGCGGCGGCCACCGCCGCTTTTAGCAGTGCCCCCTCAGCCGGAGTCGCCGGAGCCAATGATCGAATCAACATCGGAGTCATCGGTCTTGGAACTATTGCCAAGAACCATGCAAAGAAACTGGCCGAGATCAAGGACGAGGACAACTGCACGATTGTCGCGATCTGCGATATCTGGGACCAGCGATTTAAGGATTACATCGATGGGACTCCTCACTTCAAAGGTGTGAAAGAACTTTTCGGTTCCGAACCGACTCAGTACCGCGATTACCGCGAACTAATCAACGATCCCAAAGTCGACAAGGTCCTCGTCGCCACCCCCGAACACTGGCACGAGAGAATGTCGATCGAGGCCTGCAACGCCGGCAAGGCGGTTTACTGCGAGAAACCGATGACTCACTCCGCCGAAGAGGCGGTTCGGGTTCTCAAAGCCATCAAAGAAAACGACACCATCTTTCAGGTCGGAGTCCAGGGAATGTCGGATGATTCCTACATCTCCGCACGGAAAGTGATCGAGGATGGAATGCTCGGTCAAGTCTTCCAGTGTCAGATCGATTATGTCCGTCGCTATTCCGATAACAGTGGCCCCTGGAGAACTCACGCCAAATCCGGTGATCCGAAACCGGCCGATCTCGATTGGAATGCCTTTCTCGGACCCGCCTGGAAACGCCCCTGGGATGCGCGTCGGTATTGGGATTGGAGAAATTATTGGGATTACTCCGGCGGTGTTTCAACCGACCTTTTCGTCCACCGTATCACCCGAATGATCAATGCCTGCAATCTGGCGGAACCGATCCGCGGCATTGGTATGGGCGGCATCTTCAAATGGGATGATGGCCGTGAGGTTCCCGATAGCTTTGAAATGCTCCTGGAGTATGACGGTGGTCCCACAGTTTATTGCCTCGGGACCATGGGCAACAAACACAGCAATGAGCACTGCATTCGTGGGTATGAGGGCACACTGGTCTTCGAGAATCCCGGTTTCAATGTCTATTCTCAGAAGGATGACAACTACGGTGAAGTCATATACACCCACACGAAAACCGGTGGCGAGAACCAAGCCTTGCATCATAAGAATCATCACGCAGCAATGCGCGCCAACGATGCCAGTCTCTTAAACTGTCCACCCGAACTGGGATATTACGGTGTCGTCGCTGTCGGATTGGCTAATGAAGGCTATAAACTGAAGAAGTGTATGACTTGGGATGCCGAGCGCGGACGAGTCGTATCGGCGTAAACTCCGTAGCCCGGCAACTCACTTGGCGGGATGCTTTGCCCCGAAACCCGGAAAACGAGTTTCCGGCCTACATGGAACGCAACATGAATTAAGAGGGGAGTCTTTCCCCCGAAGAGAATAAGATTTCAATGATTGATGGAGGAACTAATGTCAGAAGATAAGAAAGAAATGACCCGTCGTGATTTTGTGCAGACCGGGTCCACAGCGATCGCCGCCATGACCGCCGCCGGGATTGCCCCGAGCGTGGGGGTCGCGGGCGCCAACGATCGGATCAATGTCGGCACAGTCGGCTGCGGCGGGATTTCGAATCACCATGTCCGGATGCTTGGGGAGATCAAGGACAAAGAGAATTGCACCATCACCACCTGTTTCGATGTCTATGGCCAGCGTGCCGAAGACTACTCGAATCATGTCAACGAAAAATTTGGCAAACCGGCCAAGGTTTGCAAGTCGATGGATGAGGTCCTGAACGACAAAGATGTCGACAAGGTCTTGATCGCCACCCCGGAACACCAGCACTTTGCCAACGCCAACGCGGCTATCGACGCCGGGAAGAAGAACATCTACCTCGAGAAACCCATGTGCCAGACCGCCGATCAAAGTGGCGCGTTGATGAAGAGAGTCGAGGCTGAAGGTGTCATCATGCAGATCGGTGTTCACACCGCCTCCGACGATGTTTACCTTGCCGCGCGCGATGCCATCAAGGAAGGCAAACTGGGCGTAATTCTCCAAGCTCAGATTGACTATTGCCGCCATTACTACACCCGTGGCCCCTGGAGAAGCGAAGACAAAACCGGCGATCCCAAACCGGACACGCTTGATTGGAAGGGTTGGCTCGGACCAGCCCCCGACCGTGATTGGGATGCTCGCCGGTACTTCAACTGGCGCTGCTATTGGGACTATTCGGGCGGCATTGCTACCGACCTCTTCATTCACCGGATCACCCGCCTGATCAAGGCACTCGATGTGAAAGAGCCGGATTTCGGTATGGGGTTTGGCGATATTTACCTGTGGGACGACGGCCGTGATATTCCGGACAACTACCAGATGGCCCTGAAATACCCAGATGGGCCGATGGTTTATGTCCTGGGGACCATGTCCAACAAGCATGGTCTTAAGCACTGCATTCGTGGCGATAGAGCAACCCTGGTCTTCGAAAATCCGGGTTTCAAAATTTATACCGAAGACAACGCCAACGAAGGTGACAAAGAGTATGGGACATGTATCGAAACCTACGAGCGCAAACTCACCGGAGGCGATGATGCATTCTATCAGGGCAATCACATCAACCACCACGCGGCGATGCGTTCAGGTTCAACCAAGGACCTCAATTGCCCCGCTTCCTTGGGGCACTACGCCGTCGCGGCGGTCAATGTTGCCAATGAAGGATATAAGCAAAACAAACTGATGAAGTGGAACACTGAAACCAGCAAGATCGAACCTTCGTAATCCAATTCAGTTAGGTCACGAATGAGAAAAGGGCGCCCTCGCGGCGCCCTTTTTTCTTATCTGCTCAACCTACTTGAGGCAATGATGAATTCGTTGAGTTAAGGATTGATTCTCATCCAATTCTTCAGAACGATCAGGATATCCAGATCATTCACCACCCCATCCATATTCACATCCGCTCTCGGGTCCAATACCGATGGCCGCGAAGTCATGGTCGGAGTCAGGTCTAATGTCGGAGTGGATGTCGGCGGCGGCTCGGTGGCTGTTGCTGTGGGCGTGGGTGCGCCGATGGTGACCAGAAGCGATACGTCGTCCACTGCGAACCAGTTGGAGTTTCCCGGAACCCGGTTTGTTGTTCCTTCAAAACGCAGGGTGTGCATCCCTCCATTGGCGAATTCCGTAACGTCAATGGTCTCCTGAACATAGTCAGACTGAGGGTTTCCGTCTGCGGGACTGTAGGAGGCGATCTCCATGCCATCAATGAGGACTCGGAGTTCATCGGTTGGACTTCCTCCGATATTTCCGACCAAAAGGAAATAAGTCAGGACAGCCGTTCCAACTGGGATGTTGAAACTCTGCTCCAAAGTGGCAAAATCAGGAGCATTTTCAATTTCGCCAAAAAGAGCGTAATAATTTCCCGAATGACTTTGTTGCGAGTTGGAAAAAATCGGGTCAAACCCCTGTTGTGAGGTCTGGGTCCAATTCGGATTGCCCGATTCGTTGTCCTCGAAATCGCCATCTTGTATGACTTCCACCACCATCACACCAGTGGATGTGGCTGTCGGCGTTTCCGTTGCCGGTGGAGAGGTGGGTGTGTGTGTTGAGGTAGGAGGCGCTGGGGTGTCCGTCGCTGTCGCGGTTGGAGTGTCCGTTGGGAGGGTTGTGTTTGTGAATGTGGGAGTCTCCGTGGGTGGCGTCGCATCCGAAGCGCCATGCAGCGTGATCGACCAGGAGTTGAGAGTCCCGGAATTCATGTCTCTCTCGTCACTGACACTTAATGTCCACTCACCGTTTGATTCTTCCCCCCAGTGCGCGACCGAGGTGAATTTCCAATTATCGTAGTTGCCTCCTTCGTATCCATGCGGCGCCGCGAACGTGCTCTCCATTCCTGAAGGAGAGGCCAAGGTGATTCGGAGGTCCCCTCGCTTCGCGTGGGAGATGTTGACCACCACCTCAACATGCTCGATTTCGATTCCCGCCTTCGTATTGAAGGTGTACGAATCGGAAATGCCGGTCATGTTGTTGTCTGGAATCGCCATCCCGGAATTGATGGTTCCCGAAGACACCGAATTCTCCATCGGTCGGTTCGTCCACATGGGGGCGAGGGCAACCGCCGAGGCCGCGTTGACTCGACCGAAACCAAGGAGATGGCTGAACGGTTTGCCCACGCCATTAGTGTTCCAAGAGGTGTCGTCGGGAGAAATCTGAGCGGCTGTCTCGACCAAGACGTGTTTAACATCCCTCCAGGTGAGGTTCGGATTTGCCTCGAGAATCAATGCAAGCACCCCACTCACCATCGGCGCTGCCGCCGAGGTCCCTCCAAAGGTTTTTTCGTAGTCGCCCAGAACCTCTCCAAACCCCACATGGGTCGTGGCAATCAATCCATACAATCTGGGAACCCCGGAACACTGATCGTCAGACGGGGCGTTCACCAGGATGCAGGCTCCCGGCTCGCTGTAGTCCGAATGCTCGCCGCCGGCCTGACTGGAAGCGACCGCGATGCCGAAGCGGGAGTTCGCGTATCCGTTGAAATCGGTTCGGTCTCCCTCGCAACCCGCGTTGCCTCCCGACCAAACGAAAATGCTTCCCAGTCCCCCCCGGCCGTTCTGAATAGCATTTTCGACCGCCATCCGTGTCAGTGAGCCCGGACCTCGCAACATTCCATCGACCGGCCCCCAAGAATTGTTCAGGATATCGATCCGATCGGATGAGTTCTCCGGATTCGACTGATGAGAAAGCGCTTTGGCCTCTTCGGAATCGATCGTTCCAAGATCCGTGATGAGCCGGATTCCCACCAGAGTGGCATCGAAGGCCACCCCCGTCATTCCCGTGTTGTTGTCCCCGATGGCCGCCGCGATCCCCGCGACACTGGTTCCATGAGTTTCCACTCCCAAAGGCTGAGGGACAGGATCGTTATCGTTTCCAATCACATCGATGTCGATGTCGGTTCGTGTATGGGCCGCGAGGTCGGGATGAGTGTATTGAACACCATCGTCGACAATCCCGATGGTGACACCGGAACCCGTGGAAGAATCCCATGCCGGAGCGGTGTTGAGGTCGTTACCAACAACGGAGGAAGGCTCCTGTCCACTGTTATTCAAATAGTATTGTTGGAGGTAAAGAGGATCGTTTGGAGTGAAATGCTTGACCAACCGGCGCCGAATCATGGGGGTGCAAAATTCAACCGCCTCATTCTCGTAGATGCGATTGGCCATCTCCAGAGATTTCAGGAGTCCTTCTTCCACCACCTCAAGGACGTAAGTGTTCTCTCCATAAGGAACTTTCTCGATCACACGAAGACTGTACCGATCCAAGAGAGGCGCCAAATCGGTTCCTGATTTCAATTGAAGGGAAAGACGATTGGTCAACACTTGTTGGTTTTCGGATTTCTTGGGGAATCCAGGGGGATAGAATACCGCGTTGACAGATGAAATCGATGGTTCCTCCAACAGCGTTTTGGCAATTTCTTCCACCGATTGAGCCCCTTTGGTCGAAGTCATCGAAATGTCGAAGTGATTTTCGAAGCCTCTAACTGGGGTTGCCTTCTGGATTAACGGGTTCGTCGCGAGCACCCCATCAGGCGATAGGGATCGTTTGGAATCCGTGGTGATTCTCAGCTCATGGTCCGAGAGGATGAGGTCAACCCTCGTGTTTCCATCGTAGTAATGATGGGTCGTGGATTCAGAATCTACTGCGAAGGTTTGTAAAGGCGTGAGAATCGCAGTGACTAACAAGATGAAACGTAGATCTATGATCGAAAGCATCAAGCGGGAGTCTCCAATCAGGGCATAATTTGACGGGACAGTAGCACAGTAAAAGAGCCGTGGGACTCATGAAGATGACAACGATCGATCCATGATGGGCGCAAGTCTGCTCCATTCAAATCTCGAGGCCGATTCGATGGCGCATGCAATCGAGGTGTTCCATTCGATCCTATCTTGAACTTTCCTGCTGAGTTCCTTCAGTCCATTCACAAGCGACTCAATGGTTCCATCATAAAAGAAATCCGAAGCTTTCGACCGGCTATCAAGGTCCAACAGTTCCGGATAAGCGAGACGCCTTGGAAGCAATGGATAATTCCCCGCCAGAACCGCCTCCACCGCGGCGATTCCGAAGAACTCATGGTTCGCGGTCGACACAAGAACATCGGTTTCGAGCAAAGCCGTTCGATAGGCCTCCGGAGTCTCTTGGAACCCCCATTGGTCGATGTGATCGGCGAACTCGATCCGCGCTTCCTCGAAGACTGAGGGTGAGTTTCGAAAACTCTCCCCCAGGACAGATAGGCGGAAATTCACCCCCGCACTCCTTAATTGCCGGAGGGCCGCGAAGAAATCCTCCGGGTTTTTATCATGCTCCCACCGGGAGGCCCAAAGGATGCGCAAAGGTCCTGACGGGCGTTCACCACGGGAAGGGAAGGAAGAGACCGCCGGCGGGTGAACTCTCGCTTTCTGTCGTATCTCCCCCACCGATGCGACCGGTTGAAAATCAGGCATCTTTCGGAGGAATTTTTCAAACGCCTCCATCAGAGATTCAAGATGGAACTGTGAGTTAAACCAGACCGAATCCGCCGCCAGCGCGGTGGTTAGGTTGGTCATCGCGAATTGATAATCGCGTTCGTCTTCATGCTGGACCGGATAGGTCAGTTGATTCTCATGGAAGTAAACGATCGATGGCAGGTCTCGGACAGTCGGGGGGAGAAGTCCTTTCAACTCAGCCAGGTTGAGCATGTCGGAGCAGAACAAAAGATCCCATCGCTCTCCCTTTTCATGGAGCGTTGCCACCTCTTGGGCGAAGTGGATCGCCGAATGACGCATCCGCCATTTCCATTTGTAAGGAGGAAGGCTTAGGACCGTCCAGTCATGTACGCTCTGTTCGATCCATCCATCCAAAAAAGCCTGGTGGCTGCCGCCATAGTAAGGTTCGAGGGCTAGGATTTTCATGACAGTGGAAGCTGTAAATCCGTTTCAACAGATTTGTAGGGCGGATTAGCGGATGCGTAATCCGCCACGGGGCAGGGTACCGGTTCGATCGTGTCTCGCATCTCCCGCTTGGCGGATTACGGACTGCGTCCTAATCCGCCCTACAACTTTCGACTGATTCTCAAAGCACATCCTGATAAGCCAGGAACAAGGCGCGGTAATACCTCATCAACCGAATCGGATCGCAAGTCCCCTTAATCTCGGCAAAACAGTAACCGTCATAATGCATTTCGTTCAGGTTGCGGAAAAGGTCTCTCCAGGGGTAATCCTCACGGTAGAGGTCGACAATGTGGACGTGACGGATCTTGTCCTTCAAAAGGTCAAAATTCTTTTGGAAACCACCGTCCTCATTATCCACCTGATTCGAGTTCCAATTCACGACGACGAAGGGTTGGTCCGCGTAGTCCATAATTTTTTTCATATTGGGAATCCGGCTGGTTCCCCTGCCATGACACTCGACCCGCATCTCGACACCGAGATCCTCTCCCACTTTTCCGCACTCATGTAAGGCTTTTCCAATTTGTTCCAAGGTCTTCTCGACAGGAACCTCATCGGGTAACCCGTTTGGACGTACTTTGATCCCACTTGCTCCCACATCGTGCGCAAGCTGAGCATAGACTTTGGTGCCTTCGATGTTCTTCTTCACCACCGCTGGGTCGGGGGAGTGGTATTCGAAAGCGCTCCCCATTTGGACGAGCTCAATCGGTGAATCTTCGAAACGTTTTTTCACTTCAGCCCGTTGAGCGGCGGTCAGGTCGATTTCAACTGCATGTGCATGTGTGGTTCTGAGCTCGACTCCCTCGAAGCCTGTCTCTTCCAGGTTCTTGAAAATATCGTCCAGGCTCCATTCCTTAGCGAGATTGTAGGTCACAGTCCCTAGTTTGAGAGGCCTTTTCTCAGAGTTGGTCGAGGCGGCGTCCGCCGCTGAAATCGTTTGACCGGTTGCAAGAGTTCCGGCTCCAGCGGCTACAAGAGAAGTTTTGAGAAAGGAACGACGGGACGAATCTGACATGATTGGTGAAACCTCCAAGAATCGGTTTGGAGGGATCATAGAGAAGTGCCGCAGGAGTGTGAACCTAAGGTATTAAAGGTTTGACAAGAATTTTGGCGGGAATGATCCGACAAACCCAAATTTATCCAAGAAGCGAAAGGACCCCTTGCTGTGACAAGTTCGATTGGATCTGAGTGGCGATCCCAGCTTCAAGAAGGAAACGGTCTCGAATCAATTGTGCGGTCTGTTGGGCGACATCGGTGTCTCGGATTCGAGATTCCGATGCGGTCAGATTCTCAGCCGCCACACCCAGATTATTGATTGCAGATTCCAGTCCATTCGAAAAAGCGCCAATCCTCGATCTCTGTTGACTCACCTGGCCGATCGCGGCGTCGATAGCATCGAGTGCGTCTGAGCGCCCTTCATCCGTGGAGACATCGATGTCGGTTAATCCCAATGCTTCGGAACGGACATCACCTAATTCGAGGTCGACACTCTGCCCTGCGTTCGCACCCACCTGAAAATTGAAAGTCTGCGATCCACCGCTGTCCGCGGGCGTCCCCCCATCGAGTAGAGTTTGGGTGGCGAATTGGGTGTCTCCCCCGATACGGTCAATTTCCGCGACCGCCGCATCGATTTCATCCTGAATTGCCTGCCGTGCAGTATCATCTAGCGCCCCATTACCGGCTTGCACAGTTAGATCGCGGATTCTTTGAAGTTCCGCGCTGGATTCGTTAAGAGCGCCTTCCGCAGTATTAGCCAGATTGACACCGCTCGAAGCGTTATCGATCGCTTGGTTGAGACCGCTGATCTGGGACCGGAGGCTCTCCGAAATAGTTAAGAGAGCGGCATTGTCGGCGGCACGATTGATGGCAAGGCCGGAAGAGAGACGCTCCAATGATTCGCGGAGTGATCCAGCTCGATCGTTTAGATTATTCTGATTGTTCAGACTGGTAACATTGTTATTCAAGCGTGTGAGAGACATGGCGTTTCCTCCTGAAAAGCCGTGATGTAAACCTTACTCGAAATCTCTCCTTCACTGAAGAGGACTGGCCTCAATCAGGTCGGGTACGAAAAAAACGTTACAAATACGAGTATAGATGACCCAAAACGTTAAAAATAAAAACCGTTTTGCGACATCGACTCCTGATCTGATCTATCCTTAGAAAACTCAATGCCAATTTCTCAATTAGAGGAGAATGATTACGGTGGATTTCCACCCTAAGGTATCATAACCGTCTGATAGACATAGGTTTACTATGGTAAGGGGGTCACTTTCACTGGAAATAACTGAAAACCTCTTGACCTGTCGCAAACAAATCTGTAAGTTCCCCCTTCGTGCCACTCGACCGGGAAAAGTTTGCCGGTCGGACATTTTTTCTCGAACTTACGGGTTTATCAGGAAAGACGAGGGTTTTAAGTGCCAACAATCAGCCAACTTATTCGGCATGGTCGTGCGAACAAGCCGAAGAAAAGTAAAGTTCCTGCGCTGAAGGCATGCCCCCAGAGAAGGGGTGTGTGTACACGTGTTTGGACGATGACCCCGAAAAAACCAAACTCCGCTCTCCGTAAGGTCGCAAGAGTTCGTCTTTCCAGTGGTATCGAGGTCAATGCCTACATCCCCGGTGAGGGGCACAACCTTCAGGAACACAGTATGGTCCTGGTTCGGGGAGGGAGGGTGAAAGACCTTCCATCTGTCAGGTATCACATCGTCCGTGGCGTTCTCGACACTCAGGGTGTCGATGGCCGTACCCAAGGACGCTCGAAATACGGGAGCAAGACTCCTAAGAAATCGTAACATCAACCTCAGATAAGGAACCGCACCGGATTCACACCAGCCGGTGGCGCGGCATGAACCCAAAAAGGGTTCCTCTGCCACTGTAAAGAGGACAATGCCAAGAAAAAAAGTAGTGACTAAAAGGGAAATTATTCCCGACCCAAGGTATCATAGCGCCCTGGTGAGCATGCTGATTAACAAAATCATGCTTCAGGGAAAGAAGAGCGTTGCTGAAAAGATTGTTTACGGCGCGTTCGAGCAGATCAGCGAGAAATCAGACGAGCCGCCACTCGAGGTTTTCGAGAAGGCTCTCGAAAACGCCAAACCACTTGTCGAGGTGCGTTCACGTCGGGTCGGTGGCGCCACCTACCAGGTTCCCACAGAGGTCCGTGCGGAGCGCAGAGTCATGGTGGCCCTTCGGTGGCTCGTTGGATATTCGAAAAACCGTGGCGAAAGAACCATGGTCGACCGTTTGGCAAACGAAATTCTGGATGCCTCGAAAGGGCAGGGAGAGACGATCAAGAAACGTCAGGATACACACCGGATGGCGGAAGCCAACAAGGCTTTCGCCCATTACCGCTGGTAATCTTTACTTCAACTAAACGAATCATGGCTACTGCAATCAAAGAAAAACTCAATATGGTCAGGAACATTGGCATCATGGCCCACATCGATGCCGGCAAGACCACGACCACCGAAAGAATTCTCTACTATACAGGGAGAACGCACAAGATCGGTGAAGTCCATGATGGGGCCGCCGAAATGGACTGGATGGCGCAAGAGAGGGAACGCGGTATTACGATTACCTCCGCTGCGACCACCTGTGCATGGAAAGACTATCGAATCAATATCATCGACACTCCGGGGCACGTGGACTTCACGGTTGAAGTCGAACGGTCCCTCCGTGTTCTCGATGGCGCGGTTGCCTTATTTTGTGCTGTGGGCGGTGTGGAACCGCAATCCGAAACTGTGTGGCGCCAGGCCGACAAATACCATGTCCCGCGAATCGCATTTGTCAACAAGATGGACCGAATGGGCGCCGATTTTTTCGCGGCTGTGAAAATGATGCATGATCGTCTCGGCGCGAATGCAATTCCCTTACAGATTCCGGTAGGTGCCGAAGAGAATTTCCGTGCCGTCATCGATTTGATCGGCGCCCGAGAAATTTCTTGGGCTGAAACCGATTCCGGTGCCAAGATCATCGAAAATCCCATCGCGGAAGAAAACAAAGCAGCCTACGATGAGTACCGCACAAAACTTCTTGAGAGTGTTGCGGAATTAGACGACAGCCTTTTAGAGCGCTATCTGGAAGGCGAGGATCTTCCGGTTGACGAAGTGAAGGCGGTTATCAGAAAAGCCGTTCTTAGCGGAGATTTTATCCCCGTGCTGTGTGGCGCCTCTTTCAAGAACAAGGGTGTGCAACTTCTCCTTGATTCGGTTGTCGACTATCTTCCTTCTCCGCTCGACAAGCCACCTGTCATGGGGCACCACCCCGACGATGAGGACAATCACCTTGAAAGACCTGCCACCTCAGACGCTCCTTTCGCTGCTCTAGCATTTAAACTTCAAGCGGATGTTCATGGAAAACTCATTTTCTTCCGCGTTTATTCGGGAAAGGTAACCACTGGTGATACCATCCTGAATACGACAACCGGCAAAAAAGAGAGGGTCGGACGTCTCCTTCGGATGCACGCCAACAAGCGTGAAGAAGTCGAGACAGTCTTCGCCGGGGAAATTGCTTGCGCAATTGGCTTGAATCGAACACTGACAGGAGACACTCTCTGTGATCCAAACGACCCGGTCGTCTTGGAATCCCTTGAGTTCCCGGAACCTGTCATTAGTGTCGCGATTGAACCAAAAACCAAAGCCGACCAAGAGAAACTGGCGATCAGCCTTGGAAAACTGTCTGAAGAAGATCCCACCTTCCAGGTGAGGACCGATGAGGAGACAGGGCAGACCATTATTTCCGGGATGGGGGAACTTCACCTGGATATCTTGGTCGACCGGCTTACACGCGAGTTTAACGTGGGAGCCAACATCGGCAAACCGCAGGTTGCCTACCGTGAGACGATGAATACCACTTCCAAAGCGGAAGGAAAATTTGTCAGACAGTCTGGCGGTCGTGGCCAGTATGGTCATGTGGTCATGGAGTTTCACCCCTTGGATCCGGGCAGTGGGTTCGAGTTCGAAAACAAGATCGTGGGTGGCTCTGTTCCCAAAGAGTTTATTCCAGCGGTGGAAAAAGGAATTATCGCTGCCATGCAGAACGGGGTCATGGCGGGTTATCCCGTTGTCGACATCAAAGCGGTTCTCATTGATGGTACTTTCCACGCGGTCGACTCAAGCGAAATGGCATTCTCAATCGCCGGATCGATGGCTTTCCAAGAAGGATTCAAAAAGGGACATCCCGTAATCCTGGAACCTGTCATGGAAGTTGAGGCTGTCACCCCGGAAGATTACATGGGAGATGTCGTCGGCAACCTCAACGCACGCCGGGGTCGTATCGAAAGAATGGAAGCGCGTAGCACGAGTCAGGTCATTACAGCGTATGTGCCCCTTTCCGAAATGTTCGGATATGCCACGGTGTTGCGCTCGTTGTCACAGGGGCGAGCCAATTACTCGATGCAGGTCGCGCACTATGAAGAAGTGCCTGAAAAGATCGCGGAAGAGATTATCTCGCGTTCGAAATAAAATTTTTGTGAATCGGAACGGCAGGAATAGCCTAACCGACCTGAGATTCTCGGGGCGGGTAGGGAAATTGAAATAGATTAGTTTCCGTTTCGGGAGGATTACGATGGCTAAGTCAAAGTTTGAGAGAAATAAACCCCACCTCAATATTGGAACGATCGGACACGTCGATCACGGTAAAACCACTCTGACCGCGGCGATCACTATGCGCCTTGCTCAAAAAGGGTTTGCTCAACTCCGCAAATATGATGAGATCGACAATGCGCCCGAGGAAAGAGAACGCGGTATCACGATCGCGACTCAGCACGTGGAGTACGAGACGGAAAACCGTCACTATGCTCACGTCGACTGTCCTGGGCACGCCGACTATATTAAGAATATGATTACTGGTGCAGCGCAGATGGACGGTGCAATTCTGGTGGTTTCCGCCGCCGACGGACCGATGCCGCAGACGCGCGAGCACGTACTTCTGGCACGCCAGGTAAACGTTCCCAGTCTGGTCGTCTTTATGAACAAATCTGACCAGGTCGATGATCCCGAACTTCTCGAACTCGTTGAACTTGAAATTCGTGAACTTCTCAATGCTTACGAATTCCCAGGGGATGATATCCCGATCATCACCGGTTCCGCTCTCAAAGCCATGGAATCCGAAGGTGCCGATGCCGATGCCTGCAAATGCCTCGATGATTTGATGGCTGCTGTGGA
>JAJDBZ010000389.1 GCA_029261095.1 Candidatus Omnitrophota bacterium
TCTCCGAGATGGCGATCTCCTTTTCTTCACTCACGATGACGGTCGCATCGGTCATGTGGCCATCTCCCTCGGCGGCGTGAAGGTGTTCCACGCGCAAGAGGGCGGAGTCTGCACATTCTCCCTCAACCCCGAAGACGAAGACTACGATGCCTATCGAGCCAAACACTTTGTGTTTGCGAAACGGCTGCTGGAACCCTATTGATGGTTTCAGTAGCCCTACCAAAGATCGTCCTCACCGGCGGACCTGGGGGTGGAAAGACCACCTTTCTCAGAGAACTGCGCGCGTTAGACCCTGAAGTCCATAAGTTTATTCTGGTTCCCGAAGCGGCCACCCTCCTCATTCAGGCCGGGCACCGACCCGGCACGAAGGTCTTTCAGTTAGCGGTGGTGGAACTCCAGCGCTCTCTCGAAGCGAGTTGTGCGCTTCCCGCCAGCCCTGATCATGTCCTGGTATGCGACCGATCGACAGTAGATTCGCTTGCCTACTGGATTCTCCTGGGAGGATCAGAGGACGAGTATTTCGAGCGAACAGGACTCGATCCCGCCAATCACCTCACCCGCTACGATGGAGTCATCCATTTGCAAACCGCGGCAATCGGCGCCAGCTCACACTATCTCCAAATCAGTGAAGGAGCCAGAGTCGAAACCACCGAGGAGGCGGCTAAAGTCGACACGCTTTGTCTGAGCGTTTGGAAAGACCATTCCTATTTACGACAGGTCACCAATGAATACGACCGCTGGGAGGACAAGAGCCGAGCGGCGTACGTGCATCTGATTGAAATCATCGAATCGATAAGATCTGAAAAGGAGTCATCCCAATAATGAAATGTTTCCCAAAATATGTATCGTTCCTTGCCTTCTGTTCCATTCTTTTCATCAACTTCCAAGAATCAGGCTATACGCAAACCGTCGAAAGATGGGGTTTGTTAGAGGTCAGTCTAACAGGTCCTTCGGAAGGAAATCCTTTTCTCGATGTTTCATTGAAAGCGAAGTTCACTCAGGGAGAACGATCCTTTGAGCCGGAGGGTTTCTATGATGGCAAAGGAGTCTTCAAGGTTCGATTCATGCCGGACTCTCTCGGGACCTGGACCTATGAAACGACCAGCAACCTCCCGGACCTCGATGGGAAGTCGGGTGAATTCGAATGTGTACAACCCTCGGGGGACAACCACGGACCTGTGAAAGTAGCCGACCGGTACCGCCTCGAGTACGCCGATGGGACCCCTCATTTTTCGATCGGCACCACCTGCTACGCTTGGACTCATCAAGGCGAAGAGTTGGAAGAGCAGACCTTGAAAACGCTAGCCGCCTCCCCATTCAACAAAATGAGGATGTGTGTTTTTCCGAAACACTACTCTTACAATCGAAACGAACCTCCGCACTATCCCTTCCCAAGAGACGAGGAAGGCGAAAATGACTTCACCCGTTTCAACCCTGATTTCTTCCGGCACTTCGAGAAGCGTGTGACGGATCTCATGGATATGGGCATTGAAGCCGATATCATCCTACTCCACCCCTATGACCGTTGGGGTTATGAGAAAATGGAGGTCGAAGAAGCAAGCAGGTACCTCCGTTATGTCGTTGCGCGTCTCGCTGCTTTCAGAAATGTTTGGTGGTCCATGGCCAACGAATACGATCTCATGGAAAATTATGTCGAATCCGATTGGGATCATTTCTTCCAAGTTGTCCGGGATGCCGACCCCTATGGAAAACTCCGGAGCATTCACAACTGTGTCCGGAACTACGATCACACCAAACCCTGGGTCACCCATGTCAGCCTGCAATCATCCAATTTAGACCGTGCCCTTGAGTACCGCGAAGAGTACGGAAAACCCCTTCTCTTCGACGAGTGCAAATATGAGGGAGACGTTCCGCAGGGGTGGGGGAACATTGGTCCTCATCGGATGCTTTACAACTTCTGGGCGGGGAGCCTGTCCGGATGTTATGTGGGCCATGGAGAAACCTACATGCATCCGGAGGATATTCTTTGGTGGTCCAAAGGAGGTGTTCTCCATGGCGAGAGTCCCGAGAGAATCGCCTTCCTGAAACAGTTTTTTGAGAATCTTCCCTACCAGGAGATGGCACCTGATCCGGAGGTGTCACCCGGGAACTATGTCTATTCCAAACCGAACGAGATTTACCTCGTGCTTCTCGACAGCACAAAGGTAAGCAATATCGATCTTCCGGGATCGCGGCCTTATAAAGTGGATGAAATCGATACCTGGAATATGGAGGTCCGTCCGCTGGGAAACGCGCAGCCGGGCGGTTATCGGATCGCTCCTCGCTATCCAAACTATGTCGTCCGTCTCACCCCCTATTCCACTGGAGAAGCGGTTCGCCCCGATGCGGTGGCGAAAGTGGATTCCTCAGAAGGAGTCGCTCCTCATCAGGTGCAGTTTCAGGGCTCAGGTGGTGTTGAATATCATTGGGAGTTTGGCGATGGGAGTACCTCCAAAAAACCCTCGCCAACTCACACGTATTCCGGGCACGGGGTCTTTACACCTGTCCTGACCGTGACCGATGACCAGGGTCTTTCGTCGACTACCGCGCTCAGCATTCGGGTTTTCCCCCAACCACCGAACGATTTGGAAACCGCTTCTAGCTGGCCCGGGTCACGAGAAGGACTGGTTTTCCTCTGGGAAAATGAGGACGGTGCATTCACCGAAGGGTTGGAACTGGAGAAACGGGACGGTGCTGTCATTGAAAACTCCGGCCCGATGAAACTTGGTAAAGGGTCGGTGATTATCGAGGGGATCGCGGACCGACTCCTGTCAGCCTGTCGGGATTCCAATCAATTGACTATCGAAGCGGTCCTCAACACCCCGAATAAGAATCAGAAAGGTCCGGCAAGAATCATCACTTTTTCCCAGGACCACGGTTCCCGTAATTTCACTTTGGGGCAAAATGGGAACAAGATCGTCCTGCGACTCCGGACCTCTGAGAACAGCGGCAACGCATCGGACCCACAGATTACCCTTTGCAAGATCGAACCGGACAAGCCTATCCATTTGATCGTTTCTTATTTCCCAGGACAGATGAATGTTTATGTGAATGGAGAAAGAGTCAAATCGACTGCGGATTTGGGTGGAGATTTTTCGACTTGGGGCGAGGACCATCACTTCTTGTTTGGGGATGAGTGGGTGGGGGACCGAAGCTGGGAGGGAACCCTAGATCACGTTGCCATCTATAGCCGATATGTGGCCGAAGAAGAGGCATCCAAGGTTTACGAGCTGTTCCAGCTGGAATAGATCCATACACCTTGAATCCGGTAGGCTAAATCCAAAGGAATAGTGTAAGATATCTGCACGCTACACTAGACCTGCGAATTGGAGTCTACCGATGCCCGACTACGAACCCCTATCCATCGCCTCCGTTTGCAATGTCAATTCTTCCATCCTCCCTCCCGGGCAAACCATCCCGACGGGATCGCAGGAGTACTACGGTCTCCCCTTCTTCATTGGGGATGGCCAAGGGAAGGTGGCCGGTTTCGGCGATACGATTCGGATGGATCCTGTTTCCATCTCGGTCGGCGCTCAAACGCGTTACCTCATCTTCGCCCACCGTCTTCTCGATTCGGTGATCATGCAGGGAGGAACGCCAGTCGGCCTCCCCTGCGCGGATTATGTCTTCACTTTCGAGGATGGGACCCAGGACCGTGTCTCGATCCGGGATCGATTTGAATTGACTGTGATCCCGACCCAGTGGGGGCAGCTTCCGATGCTCGCTCTCCCCGAAACCAAGAACAATCTTTATCCCCGCTACGAAGGTCCTTTCGCAGGAACTGGGTATCGCGAATGCGATTTCAATCAACCCTATCCGAACGATTTCTATCTCTGGTATTGGTCGAACCCGAAACCGGATGTGACCCTCACCGAGATTCGTGTGGAGCCCACGGGTCCGCGATTTTATATCGGCGGGATTACCCAATCCTTCCTTGCGGAACTACCGATGACTCGAGTTTGTCGGAAAGCGGTCAAGATTGTCCTGGCCCCCGGAGATGCCGACCTTCTGGGAAACCTGGAGATTGAAGTCGACCGTGGCGTGAACACCTATCCCTACTCGCTCCCGACCCAAAGCCTGCAGAGTTACCTTCAAAGCACTTACAAGGGATGGGGCGAAGCGGAGAACCCCAACGCGAGTCCCTTTTATGCCGAAATAGCCGCGAACCCCTCGGCCACCGTAACCATCAAACACGAAGATCAGGACTTGGGGAGTTTCAATTGGGGCAGACTCGAGGAAGAGAAGACGGCGGAGACCGCCTCCGGCGCCAAAGTGGAACTGGTGTTTGCCGGACGGAATTGGGTGAAGACGAAGATTGTGGACGCCGATACGGGGCAACCGGTCCCTTGCCGTTTGAATTTCAGAACCGCGGAGGCCATCCCATTCCAACCTCATGGTCATCCGCAACACATCTATTCGAATCTTGCCAACTGGAATCTGGATGTCGGCGGCGATGTCCGACTGGGGAACAACTCCTATGGTTACAACGAGGGAACCTGCGAGGGCTGGCTCCCGCGCGGAGAGCTCGTGGTCGATGTCGCCCAGGGTTATGAGTACCAACCGCTCCGGCAGGTGGTCCAAATTGCGGATGGGCAGCAGGAACTGACCCTTCAACTCAAACGGATGGTCGATATGAAAGCGGAGCGGTTCTTCTCCGGCGACACCCATGTCCATTTCCTCTCCACATCCGGCGGTCATCTCGAAGCGGCTGGCGAGGGTCTGAGTGTGGTGAACCTCCTGATGGCACAATGGGGAGCCAACTTCTCGAACTATGAAGATTTTAGCGGCGAACCCTCGGTCGATCGGAGAAAGAATACGATTGTTTACGCCAGTCAGGAGAACCGCCAACACATGCTCGGACACCTTTCTCTACTCGGATTGAAAGAGAAGGTGATGCCCTGGGGGACTGATGGTCCTGGCGAAGGGTTTATGGGAGGAAACCTGGAGACCACACTCTGTCATTGGGCGGATGAATGCAAAGCGAAGGGGGGGACTGTCATCCTCCCGCACTTTCCGATGCCCAATGTCGAACCGCCCGCGCTAATCGCCACAGACCGAGGCGACGCGGTCGAGTTCCTCTTCTTCAGCGATTACTGCCATCAGGAGTATTACCGTTACCTCAACTGTGGATACAAACTCGGGTTGGTGGGCGGCACCGACAAGATGGACAGCCAGACACCGGTCGGGATGTATCGAACCTATGTCCACGTCCCGGATAGCGAGGAGTTCAACTACGACAACTGGGTGAAGAACATCAAACTGGGGCGAACCTTCCAGAGCAGCGGTCCCCTACTCTGGTTCAGTGTGGAGGGTGAGCCGATCGGAAGCACGATTGACCTTCCACCCAGTGGCGGGACAGTCGATGTCATGGCCAGGGTGAAAAGCATTTTCCCCGTGCAGTGCCTTCAGATCGTGGTCAATGGAGAGGTGGTTCAACAGGTGGAAGAACCGCAGCCGGTAAACGAGATCTCAATCGACTGCCAGATCCATATCAGCAAACACTCATGGATCGCGGCTCGAACCGCGGGACCCAATTATTCTTATATTCCGACTTTCGATGGCTCTAAGCGGGGGATTATGGCGCACACCTCACCCATCTACATCGCGGTGGGTGGGGATTGGTGGATGTTCGATAACGACACCGCGCAATACATGTTGACACTCTGCTCGGGTGGGATTGAATACATCCGGACACGCGCTCATCAGTGGCCGAAAGAGACAGTGACTCACCATCATGGAAACCTCGACCACCAGGAGTATCTGGAACAGCCGTTTCAGGAAGCAATCCAGGCGATCCATCAGCGGATGCATAAATTAGGAATACCCCATTAAATGGCCTATCAGACAACACTGACCTTTCCGACCCATTCGAAACAGGAGATGGTCGACATCACCGAAGAGGTCAGGGCTGTTGTCGCCAACCACCCTGACCACCTGCTCTGCGCGCTGTACGCGCGTGGTGCGACCGCGGCCATCATGATTCAGGAGAACTGGGACCCCAACATTGGGACGGATATTCTTAATTGCCTCTCGGGTTTGGTTCCACAGGGGAAATGGTTGCACGACCAAATCGATGGAAACGCCGATTCCCATATCAAAGCCGGCATTGTTGGAGCCTCGGAGACTATCCCCATCGACCGTGGAAAACTTCTTCTCAGTCAGTGGCAAAACATTTTCTTCTGCGATTTCGATGGTCCGCGAGCCAAGCGGGAAGTGGTGGTCACGCTGCTATAGTGTTGATTGGACGATTGATGGGAATGATCTGAGTTCGCACCCGATTTTACCCCGGTGTCGGCGTTACGGGATTCGACCCCTTCGCTTTATCGAACTTCTTCTTGACAACTCCATACAAATCGTTTTCGAGGATCTTCACATCTTGAGTGTTCAGATTGGGGAACCGAAACTCTTCTCCCTTCAGAGTCATATGAACGCTCGGTTTCGGTCCGGAGTGGTCGATCATGCTCGCATCGAAAGTGATCTTCCCTTTGGATGTGTAAACTACAGTGGCGGTTTGAACCCGACCCATATTCTTGATCTTGAGATCCTTCGCTTCCGACCAGGGTTTGCAGATCTCTTTGGGGCCGGTCTTGAGAATGAGTTCCCGGTTATTGCAGACGATGTAAGTGTCGAAAACCTTCCGTTTCAGGTAAGCGGCTAA
>JAJDBZ010000390.1 GCA_029261095.1 Candidatus Omnitrophota bacterium
TCAAGATTATTCAGACTCCAATTGGATCTTCACTTGCCAGCCCCGCCACGCGGTTGTCCCTTTCCGAAGATCTCAGAAGGATCAGTGCCCTGAATGTTTATGACCCACTCAGTTTGAGTGTCGATGAAGAAGGTCCGGAAACGCTTAAGACCATCGTCTTTTCGGTCAAAGAGTTCCCATTGGTACTCGACATCCAGTACATTGGCGATACTGAGTACAAGAAGAAGAGACTAGACACCGAACTCGGTTTCGAATCCGATCAGAAGATCTTCTTTCGGCCCGGTTTGATCGCTCAATTCGAAGAGAAACTCGAAAAATTTTACAATTCCAAGGGGTTCTCGAACGTCTTTATCGAGGGCCGTGAAGGTGAGTCTACGGACGCGGGAGTGGTCCTCGAGTTCGTCATCGAAGCGGGGAACAAACTTAAACTCCAGGAAGTGGGGTTCGAGGGCAACACAGCATTCACAGAGAAAGAACTTAAAAAGGTCATCAAATCGAAACCGAAGACCCTACTTCTATTCCGCAAAAAATTCGATGAAGAAGTCTTCGACCAGGACATACAGCGGCTTAAATATCATTATCAGGAACGCGGATTTTTGGAGGCCAACGTAGAAGAGGGCAGTCAGACCCTGGTCAAGAACGATAAGCGGTTGGCGGTGAATTTCAAGGTGGAAGAAGGCCCAGAATACCTGTTGGGTGAAGTCTATGTCGAAGGTTCAAGCACTTTTACCCGGTCTGAACTCATGGCTCCAATCACCGTCCAGCCAAGAGATGTCCTCAACCGTCCTCTTCTCATTCAAAACCTTCAGGAAATCCGATCGATGTACTGGAACCAGGGGTATGTGTTGGCTCAGATCGAACCTGAGATAATACCCGATCGAGATTCACAGTTAGCCGATCTCCATCTTCGCATTACAGAAAACCCCCGATTACGTTTAAGAAATATTCGAATCGAGGGCGTGGGAAGCGCCGCGGACGGCTCCGCGTTCGAAGTCCCGCTCGAAACTAAAGACTATGTGGTTGAAAGAGAGTTTCTCCTCCAACCAGGAGAAGTCCTCGACTGGTCTCAGATCGATGAGACCGAACGAAAACTGGTCAACACCCAGTATTTCGAGAGCGAAACCGCGGCCTTCCCTCCACGCTTGAAACACGGGTTCCAACTCGAACCGGTTCTAGAAACCAATGAGGCGGATGTACTCCTTCAACTGGAAGAAACCGATACTGGATTCATTCAATTCGGCGGCGGTTTTTCCACCGATTACGGTCCCTCTCTAAACATCGAATTTAAAGACCGGAATGCATTTGGCAGGGGGTGGAACTATACCATCGGCGGGGATATTGGAAAGCGACGGACATCGATCGATCTCTCCTTCTACAATCCGCGCGTCAACAATACACTTTACTCGACCCGCTACAGCCTCTTCTACCGGGATGTGGACCGAATCGGGAGTCGCCAATTTGGCGAGAAAAGGATCGGTGGGTCGTTTTCGGTTGGGAAGAAATTGACCGAGGTCACTTCGGTCTCTTTGGGATACGGGCTTGAGAGAGTGGAGATTCAGGATGTTGAGGATGAATTCATTCTCCGCGACCCGGAGGATTTGAATGCGGACATAGTAGATCGGTTATTTACCGAAGATCCCAATACCACTAGCAGCGTCACCGCAAGAGTGGTTCGAGATTCGAGGGATTATGTCTTGTTTCCCACCAAAGGCTTCTACGATCTGGTTGGACTCGAGGTCGCGGGTCTTGGGGGGGATAATAATTTCACCAAACTTTCCGGCACTTTCGACCGTTATTTCAAACTACGCGAAAAACTGGTATTCGCCGTCCGTGGGCACGCGGCATTCGCCAACCCGTTCGGCGATACAGAAGAAATTCCCCTTCAGGATCGCTATTTCTTGGGGGGCGCCAATAGTATTCGTGGATTCAGAAGCAGCGGGGTCTCTCCTTTCAGAATAGTGGAACGTAGGATCACTGATATTGACGGAACAGAAATAATTGAGGACGATGAACTTCTGATCGGGGGCGAGGCGGAGTGGTTTTCGAATTTGGAACTCCGCTATCGTTTTAACGACACCGTACAGTCCGTGCTGTTCTTTGATTCGGGAAGCGTCTACGAAGAGGTGGGCGATTTCGATTTCTCGCAGGTCCGAGCATCTGTGGGGACAGGTCTTCGCTTGACACTCTTTGGGAACGCCTTGATTCGATTGGATCTTGGATTCCCGGTTGCCAAAGAGACTCAGGATAAGAAACAGAGTTTCCAGTTCAATTTTGGAGCGAACTTCTAGCGCGCTGAGTTCTCCATAGAACCGGATCGGGGATTGCGATTTCAAAATCTTAATTTAACACTGCCTCTCGAAAGGGGCGCAAGAAGGGGAAAACGAGATGAAAATGAGAAGAGCATTTTGCTTGCTTGGAGTATTCCTTGTCGGAACTCTTCTATCGGGCGTCAATAGCAGACCCGCAACCGCGCAGGAACTATTGAATGTGGGATTCGTCGATTTAGTTCGTGTCAGAGATGAATATGGAGCCTATCAAACAGCCCTTGCTCAGATCAAACAAAACAAAGAGAGAGAGCAGGGTGACCTGGACGAAATGGTGTCGAACTTTGACAAGCAGGTGAAAAACTATGAACTCAAAGAAGGACTCATTCCAGAAGAGGAACAAAAAATCGAATTGGAAGGCTTGAAACAGAAGTACGAAACCTTGGCTGAGACACACCAGAACATGAGCCGTCAACTGGAAGACAAGAGTCGCCAAGCGCTTAAGCCGCTTCTCGATCAGATGAAGGTCGCGATCGAACAGGTCTCCGCCGCTCAGGGCTACCACCTCATTTTTTGGAAAAAGGATCTGGCCTATTCGGACCCGCGGCTGGACATTACTCAGAAAGTCCTCGACGTACTCAACAACTAAAGGGGAGAAAAGTTGGAAAAACTCAGGCTCGATGAGCTCGCGGAACGTATCGCTTGTACTGTAGAGGGCGACCCCACGGTTGTTATCCAAGGGGTCAACACACTGGACGCAGCTAAACCGGGTGAGCTCTCTTTTGTCCACAACGAAAAATACGTTAACCAGATCCCAACTTGCAAAGCTTCCGCAATCGTCGTCCCCGAAGACCTACAAACGGATTTTCGACCCCTTTTAAGATCTCGCGACCCCTATGTCACTTTCGGGGAAGCCATGAGAATTTTCTTGCCTAGGAGACAGAGACCCATGCCCGGAATTCACCCCTCAGCAGTAGTGGCAGAATCCGCGACTATCGATCCCCAAGCATCGATCGGTCCATTCTGCTTTGTGGGAGAAGGTGCGGTGATTCAGGGTGGCGCCACGATCATGGCAGGTGTTCAGATAGGCGATGGTTGTTGGATCGGCCCTGGGTGCTGGATCTATCCGCAAGTGGTAATCGGTCCGAAATCTCGTTTGGGCGAGGAGATCATTGTTCATCCTGGGACAGTTATCGGGAGTGGTCAGCAACCTGAGGTTCAGTCTGGAAGCGAATCAGCCCGTTATCTTGTTGAGGTGGGAAGAGATGTGGAGATCGGCGCCAATGTCACCATCCAAAGCGGAAAGAAGAACCCGACCCGGATCGGTCCCGGGACGAAGATCGATAATCTGGTGCGAATCGGGTCGGAAGCGAAAATTGGTGATGACTGCATTGTTGTGGCCCAGGTTTCAATTGGAGCCGGTGCCGTCATCGGAAACAATGTCACACTCGCCGGACAAGTCGCCGTCGAACCCAACCGTCAGATCGGCGATGAGGTGATGATTGGCGCCAAGAGCCTGGTGGAAGATGAAGTCGAGGATCGGGCCGTTGTCAGTGGAATCCCGGCGATCCGGCACGACCTGGATCTCCGTCTCAAGGCCCATTTGCGCCGGCTACCCAAACTTTTTCAACGGCTGGAGTCCCTGGAAAGACAGGTTGGCGAGGCGGATTCGCAAGGAAATTAGGAAGTCCCCCCCCTTTGTCAGTGTTGAACCATTGACAAGCCCCTGAGTTTGCAATTATTCTCAAGATACATTAAGTGCTCTCTTATCCAGAGTGGCGGAGGGACTGGCCCGACGATGCCACGGCAACCGGCAAATTCGAATCGAGTTTGTGAGGTGCCAAATCCTGCGAAAGGGATCGCCTGGAATTCTTGACCAGACAAGAGTTCGTCAAACAGGACGATCCGATCGCCTCTCAGTTGAGGTGTGTAACTTTCGGGAGATGAGAGAAGGCGCCCAAAGTTTGTCCTTCAATTTTCCCGACGAACCCAAGCCCTTCTCGATCCCGTGAAGGGCATTTTCATTTTATGCCCCTCCGGGAAATTCGGTCGCATCGAAATTCGACGACCTATCGAGAGAGCCAACCGATATTGGAGGACATGAACATGAATCAGGACGCATCAAGCATTCCAGCAGTGGATGTCACGCTGGATCTCTCTGGGGTTGTTTGCCCCATGAATTTTGTCAAAACAAAACTACAACTGGAAATCATGGATTCCGGGCAGGTGCTCGAGGTGGTCATCGACCGCGGCGAGCCGGTTAAGAATGTTCCCCAGAGTGTGAAAAACGAGGGTCACAAGATCCTTCACGCCGAGGAACGCGAGGGGCAAGTGGCCCTTTGGATTCGAAAAGCCTAGCGACCGCGCACTATCAACCCACTCCGCCACGGAAAGGAAAAAGACCATGAACCGAGTACAACCACCTGTCGTCCCACCGACAGAAATCATCCAGGGACTCCGCTGCAAAGAATGCGGCCACACCTACGAAAAAGGGAGCCCTTCCTATGTTTGCGAGTACGATTTCGGCCCGCTTGAGGTCATCTACGATTACGAAAAACTAAAAGGGAAACTGACTCGCGAGGTTATCGAATCTCGCCCTGATAACCTTTGGCGCTATCGGGAACTTCTCCCAGTCGAGATGGAACCGGAAATCGGGCTCTATTCGGGATGGACACCTCTGGTTAAAGCTGACCGATTGGCGGAGAGATTGGGTGTTTCCGAACTCTATATCAAAGACGATTCAGTCAACCATCCGACCTTTTCTTATAAGGATCGAGTGGTATCGGTTGCTCTCTCCAAGGCCAAGGAATTTGGGTATCGGACAGTCTCCTGCGCCTCCACAGGCAACCTCGGAAACTCCGTCTCCGCCCATGCCGCAAGAGCAGGGTTCAACACTTTCATCTTCATTCCTACTGGTCTGGAGATCGGCAAGATTGTCGGTTCGCTGGTTTACAACCCAAAGGTGGTCGAGATCGAAGGAAACTACGATGATGTCAATCGGTTTTGCAGCCAGATGGCAGACAAATACCGCTGGGCTTTTGTGAATGTGAACCTACGTCCTTATTACACCGAGGGCGCCAAAACCTATGGATTTGAAATTGCCGAACAACTCGGTTGGAAACTCCCGAAGAACATTGTCATCCCGGTGGCGGGAGGAACGATCCTGCCACGCGTTTACCGCTCATTTCGAGAACTTGTCGAGCTCGATTTGGTCGAGGACAACAACCCGAGATTCTTTGCCGCTCAAGCCGCTGGCTGTTCTCCCATTGTGACCGCGATCAAAGATGAGAGTGAAGTGTTCAAACCGGTGAAACCGGACACCATCGCCAAATCGATCGCCATCGGAAACCCCGCCGACGGCTATGAGGTGATGGACATTGCCCGCAAGACCGGGGGCTGGGGGGAAGAGGCCACCGATGAGGAGATTATCGAAGCTATCAAACTCCTGGCCCAGACCGAAGGTATCTTCACCGAGACCGCCGGGGGCACGACGATGGCTGTTGCCAAGAAACTGATCGAACAGGGTCGGATTCCAAACAATGAATCCATTGCGATCTGCATTACCGGGAATGGGATGAAGACCCAAGAAGCGGTTGCGAATCATGTCGGCGAGACTCATCTCATCAAGCCAACGGTTGAAAGTTTTGAGGAGGTTTGCCTTCCCACTCTGGGTGAGATGGGAGCCGTTGTATGACCGTTTCCCAGGGCGCATCTCGGATCGCATTCCTCATCTGCGTCACCTTACTGGGTTGGTTGGGACAGGGTGGTCTGAGGGCAGAGAGTCCTGACTCTCTCCAAGAGGTGGTGAATGACCGAACCGAGGCGTACCGTGACCAGCTCGAAGGCTACTTTCGGAAAGTTCTGATTGACGAATATCCCGAACGCGCAGCCACGGCGTGGGACCGAGACTATTCGTCGCTAGATGCTTTTATCGAGAGTGTCAAACCGAATCGGCGGCGGTGGCGATCGGTTTTGAATCCACCGGAATTGGTCCCATCCGGAGCGATGACTAGAAGGCCCTGCACCTCCCTTGAAGAGATCAGCGCCGAGTGGGTGACTCTTCCATTGGGGTGGCTGGATTCAGAGGCCATCCTGGTTATTCCCTCGAATGCCACCGGACCCGTTCCTCTGATTATCGCCCAGCATGGAATCGGCAGTTTCCCCGAGAAAGTTTTTGGGTTGCTCGATGATGACTATCTCTATCACAACTAGGGTGGGGCGCTACTCGAATCAGGGTTCGCGGTTCTCGCACCCATGAACCTTCAGCATGTCGATAAACGAAATCGAATCGAACGGCTCGCTCGCCTTGCGGACACGACACTTCCGGGGATTGAACTCGCGCGCCTTCAACCGCTTCTGACCGAGGTTCTGAAGGATGAGCGCATC
>JAJDBZ010000040.1 GCA_029261095.1 Candidatus Omnitrophota bacterium
GGGACTGATCGCGGCGCTCGAACGTCCCCTTCGTGAATCGATGAAACTGAGAACCGAGGAGCTCCAACGGAGGAATGAAGAGATAAACGAACTGGCTTGCCTGACCAATCAAGAGGAGTGGGCCATCCACAAATACGATCTCGGTGTCATGGAAGGGCGGATGGCTGCAAACCAGCAGAAGGCGGCCAAGGCCGAAAACTCCAAAATTCAAATTGAGAGAGAACGGGACTATTGGAAACAACAGGCCGAGTCCAATAAGAAGATGATGGACCAGTATCGAAGCCAGCTCTCGACACCTGCGAACTCACAGGCTCAGTCAAGGAGTTCATTCCGAATGAGTCCTCGCCGGAATCCGTTATTCTCCCCTAAATATCGATTATCGGCGCCACGCCGTGCCATCACCTCTAAACCACCCCAGTCGACTCCGCAGGTGAGTCCCATTGAAACTTCCCCGCATGAGCCTCCCAGGATGCCAACGCTCCAGCCGATCAGTCTTCAGGAAGGCCTTCCCGAACCTCCATCACCAGGTTCGGCCGAACCTTCACCGGTGATCGCATTTCGCGGATTCGACGAACTACCGGAGATTGAGTTGGAAACAGGATCGATTCTCAATCCCCCCTGGGAAAAGGAGCCTCAGGGCGACTGGGAGTATGTGGGCCCCGCGCCTTGATCGAATTGCTCGAATTGAACGTTTTTCCGAGCAGGCTAGAAGGAGTTACCTCAATGTTGTCAGGGTCGTTCTTTCTATGGACAACAAAGTCCCCGCACAGGGACTGTTACAAGCCTAACCAAGCCTCCTCTTAGGACTTGCCGGTCGTTCCCAATCGACCGGCTTTTTTTTGTCAACCCAGATCCTAGGTGTTTACCCGGTTCTTTGAAGGCGGTTGCGAAAACTCCCAATTTTCCATATATTAACCGGCCGGATTTATCCTGAGAAATCCTGGAAGAATTCCGTTTCATACTAAACACAACGGCCAAAACGTCTTATCATGGAGGATGTCCGGGTAAGGTTGGCGAGGAGATTACTGTTATGGCGCATCCAAAACGAAGAAAGTCAAAATCGAAAACAAGGATGGGGAGGTCTCACCATGCGCTGACCGCGCCCTCCTTGAGCACCTGTCCGAATTGCGGGGAGAAGATGCTTCCCCATCGAGCCTGCCCTTCTTGTGGATTTTATAAAGACCGACAAGTCATAGAAGGAAACTAAAAGTGCCTGTCCGCCTGGCGATCGATGCAATGGGAGGCGATCATGGATCTAAACCGTTCCTCGATGCTCTCTCGCTGATCGATAAATCGAACCTGAGTGAAATACTTCTGGTTGGAGATCCATCCACTCTCGAACCCGGGTTGAATGGTCATTCCAAAACCTCGGTCGTTCCATCCGGGTCGGTTGTCGACATGCACGATCAAGCCTCGGTCGCCCTTAAGAAGAAATCGGATTCCTCCATTTCGGTGGCTGTGCGGTTGGTGAAGGAAGGTCGAGCCGATGCGGTGATCTCAGCGGGTCACACTGGCGCGACTATGGCGTCTGCGGTCACCGCGCTTGGCCGTCTTGAAGGAGTCAAGCGTCCCGCGATCACCACCGTTTTGCCGACAGGGGATCACCCCATCATTGTCCTCGATGTGGGTGCCAACGTGGATATCCGTCCCGAAATGTTTGTTCACTTTGCCATCATGGGAAGCATCTATGCCGAGGAGGTCTTGGGGAGGAAAGATCCTCGAGTCGGCCTTCTTTCGATCGGTACGGAAAAATCGAAGGGGAACGAGCAAACCCTTGCCGCCTTTCCCCTACTGAGTGAGGCCCCCATTAATTTTCAAGGGAATATGGAAGGGCGTCAGATTTTTGGCGGTGCTTTCGATGTTGTGGTTTGCGATGGATTTGTGGGCAATATTCTCTTAAAGTTTGGCGAGGCTACCACCGCACACATTTATTCAGCTCTCAAGGAGAAGATAAAAGGGGTCGCCATGGCCAACCCTTCTCTCATCGCTCCTCTGAGAGAGCATTTCGAGGGAATGTTTAAACAAATGGATCATGAGGAATTTGGTGGCGCTCCCCTCCTCGGGGTCAATGGCACCTGCCTCATCTGTCATGGAGGCGCTTCAGCGAGAGCGATCGCCAACGCGGCCAAATATGCCGCCACTACAGTAGAACACCGGGTTAACATGCGGATTGTTGAAAGGCTCGCCGCTCTCGAACAATCACGCATAAGGCTTGCAGAAGTTCATTAGTTGAGATGGGGGAGTCTTGCTTCCCCCGCATTGAGTAGAGAATTGTGGCTACATTTTAGGGCAAGGGCGGGAATCATGCTCAATATCACCGAAGTCCGCGTTCACATTGTGGAATCAAACCGTTCCAACCTGCGTGCGTATGGAAGCATCACCATTGATGATTGCTTTGTCATTCATGGCCTGAAAATCCTTCAGGGGGATAGCGGTCTATTCGTCGGTATGCCACGGAGGCATCGTGAGGGGACCGGACCTCAAGACATTGCTCATCCTCTCGATGTCGAAACTCGAAAGCACATCGAAGGGGTTGTTCTGGATGCGTATGCCGAATTAGTCGCACAGTCTCAGCCAATGCCTGAGTCGAATTGAAACGGTTCTAGGATCGCCCCACTCTGCGAGTCAACGATCGGACCTTATCCACTAAGGCTGGCATAGTCTCCAGAAGTTGCTGTATTTCCTCATCTGAGGTGTATCGACTTAATCCAAAACGGACCGCTCCTTGAGCCGTCTCTTCTCCCACACCCATCGCGAGCAACACATGTGACGGCTCCAATTTATGCGACAAACATGCCGACCCCGAGGATGCCACAATTCCGTTTTGGTCCATCAACATAAGGAGTGCTTCCCCTTCAACTCGATCGAAACAGACACTGAGTGTATTCGGTAATCTGGGGTCTTTCCCGCCATTGACGATTGTATCGGGAATTCTTTCCAGAATTCCCCTCTCAAGAGTATCACGCTGCAACCTCATTCTCCCCGAGTCTTCCCGAATCGACTCCAAAGCGAGCTCCGCTGCTTTGCCAAACCCGACGATCATCGGCACGGGTTCAGTTCCCGGGCGCCGCCCTCTTTCCTGATTTCCACCCCAGAATAGGGGTTTGATCTTTATCCCGGATCGGACATAAAGGGCCCCGACTCCCTTGGGAGCGTGGATTTTGTGGCCCGAAATCGCCAGGAGGTCTATTCGGGTTTGAGTGAGGTCTATTGGGGCTTTCCCTACCGCCTGGACCCCATCAACATGGAGGAGAATCCCCCGATCCTGACAGATTCTTGAAACCTCATCGATAGGGAATAGAACTCCGGTTTCGTTATTGGCCCACATGATGGAGACCAGTGCCGTATCGGGACGAATCGATTTTTCGAGGTCTGAGAGATTGAGCGTGCCCTCTGAGTCGACCGGGAGATAGGTGACATCGATTCCCATTTTCTCAAGTTCGCGGCATTGAACAAGAACGGCGCTGTGTTCGACCGCGGTCGTAACGATATGTTTGCGAGTGGTATCCATTGAAAGGACCCCCCGTATCGCGAGGTTGTCCGATTCCGTTCCGCCGCTTGTAAAGAAAATTTCCTTGGGTGAAGCGCCGATGAGTGCGGCGACTTTTTGACGGGCGGTGGAGAGGTCGCCCTCAATGCTTCCGCCGAAGTGGTGAGGCGAACTTGGGTTCCCATACCGCTCCTCGAGAAAAGGGAGAATAGCCTCCTTGACCTCAGGCGCGACACAAGTCGTGGCGTTATTGTCGAAATAGAGGGTATTCACATAGACCCCCCCGCCTACAGGACCCCCAACCCCTTCAAGTACTTAGTCGAACGGACCATGACATCCTGTTTTCCGGCGAACGATTTCTGTTCTTCGTCCTGTCCTTCGATTTCGAGGCTCATCGGGCCTGTGAACTGATGCTTCTTGCAGACCTCGAAGTATTTCTCGAATGGGACCGTGCCCTCACCCAACGCGGGGAAAGTAAAATCTTTAAACTTGCACAAGCTATCCTTGATGTGCATGTGGGCCAGTCGTTCGAATACCTTTTCCAGTTCCGCTGGGCCATCGGGATCCTGGTTGTAGTAATAGACATTTGCGGTATCGAAATTGGCCTTCAAGGGAAATCCTGGAAAATCTTTTGCAACCTTCCAAAAAACTTCGGCGTTGTCATAGAGGGGCGGGTGGAGTTCAAGTGCCAATTCGAAATCGTACTGTTCGCAATACTCGAGGACACTTGGGAAAATCTTGTAAGCTTCCTCCAGGGGTTTGTTCCAGGTGACTGAGAGATTGATTACCTTGAGGCCCAATGCCTGGGCCACATCGAATTTGATCTTGTCCAGCGCAAAGGCCTCTTTGTCTGTGTTCTCGACGAAGATAAATCCACTATCTGCCTTCAACCCATATTTGCCGAGTAGGTTCTTGAGGCGGTCAACCTGGGTTGGGTCCCATTTGTCGAGGTCTTCCATTTTCTGAGGTATATCGAGAACCCCGGGGTGAGTTTCCACACTCAACTCGATCTCTTTCATCCCCAAACCTTCAGTTCCTTCGAGCGCCGCGACTAACCCGAACGAA
>JAJDBZ010000391.1 GCA_029261095.1 Candidatus Omnitrophota bacterium
ATGCTTAGACAATCCTCTGGCGCATATCCACTCGCTTCGATTCACTCTCCACAATGCCTCCCTTTATTCCTTCTGGGTATCGGATTCCAACCGATGAAGGCTAGATGAGAGGATGGATACGAGGGATACGATGAAGTCCGCAACGGGATGAATCCCGTCGCTATGCATACGAAACCCGCACCTGGAGGTGCGGGTTGAGGGAGAACGAGCCTCCACTCCCCAATGGGCGCCGAAAACTGTTATCTTTCCATACCGAAAGGAGATTCTATCCATCATGCCCCTTACCTCACATGGTCACCCGGTCCCCGACGATTTGCTTGGGGCGCTTAACTCATCCGATCCATCGTGCGATTCGATCAAGACTCTTCGCGACCGCATGAAACAAGATGGGTATCTCCTACTCCGGAACCTCCTCAATCGCGATGAGGTCCTCGAAGCACGCCGGGACATCTTCCAAAGGCTCGCCGATGTGGGGGAAGTCTCCACCGATCATCCCATCGAGATGGGGGTGGCCACCGGGACCAGCCAGAGGGGAGAGAAAGTTTCCGATCTCGCAAAGTTTTGGCAGGATCTCAGCGAACTCCCCGCGCTCAGAACGGTGACCCACCAGGGCCCCATGATCGAATTCTTTGAAGGCTTCCTGGGCGGGCCGGTGCGACCCTTCGATTTTCTCTGGCTGCGGACGATGGCCCCCGGAAAAGCTTCGGGGTTTCACTACGATCATGTCTATATGAACCGTGGGACCGACAACCTCTACTCCTGCTGGACTCCCCTGGGAGATGTCCGAAGAGAGGAGGGAACCCTTTTGGTCATGGAGAACAGCCACCGATTCGAGGATCTCACATCAAACTACCGTGGGGTCGATGTCGATACAGATAAGTCGGTTAATGGCACCATCACGGTCGACCCGGTTGGTTTCGCCCGGGAGCGCGGTGTCCGCCTGCTTAGCAGCGATTTCCAGGCGGGGGATATCCTCATCCTCGATATGTTTTGTATGCATGGATCACTGGATAACACATCGGAAGAGGGAAAGATCCGTCTCTCTTGCGACACCCGCTACCAACTCGCCGCAGACCCCATCGATGACCGCTGGATCGGCGAATCCCCGATCGGCCATGGCGGCGGGTATGGTGGCATGAGCGCCGCCCAACCCATCACCGCACCACCGATATTCCGATAATTTTCAATCTTCGTCCCATACTCGCTATCTCAGGATGTCCCGCCGCATTCCTTGTTCGATTCGACCAATCCCCATAAAATGGGGACATGTCTCAGACCAGGCGCGCACTCCGTTCGGTTATCAAATGGTCTTGCATCGCGGCGGTCGCCATCCTGTTTCTCTCTTTGAGTTATCTTGTCTTTTTCCTACCCGAAAGTGTCGATCACACCTTCAATCTATCCAATAAGAGAGAACTGACCGTTTACCACAGCTCTAACATCGATTTCGGTTATGACCCTTTCGAGGGCGGCGGGCGCAAAGGATACCGGATCAAAGCGGGGCACCTTCGCCTCAGGTTTGAAGAGCCTGATGCGGTCTTGTCCTATATCCCATTCTGACCGGTTCGACAGATGCAGCGTTGACAGTCCTCACACATTCCCAAACAATCCCGCACTTGTTTCCATTCCAATCCGTCCGAGGTGATCATGCGATTTCTCCTAATTCTTATCATTCTGTTCTCCGTGGATGTTCTCCCGTCTTATTCGGAGGGCCACCCCGACAAAGTCGCCGATCCCAGTTTGTTGAAAGGGGTGACCGGATTGGAAGCTATTCAGGTTCCCGAAGGATTTGAAGTGACCCTCGCCGCCGATTCCAGCCTCGCACCTTACCCGATGTGCGCCTGTTTCGATGACCGGGGTCGTCTCTTCCTGACCGACTCATCCGGGAAAGACATGAATGGTGAAGAGATGGCCGCCACCCGCGAATGCCGAATCCAGTGTCTGGTGGATGTGGATGGAGATGGTGTCTATGACAAGGCGACCACCTTCGCCGACAAACTCAGTCTTCCCATGGGGTGCCACTGGTACAAGGGAAGTCTTTATGTCGCCAACCCGCCCGAGTTTATCCGTCTCGAAGACACCGATGATGATGGAGTCGCCGATGTCCATGAGATCATTCACCAGGGTTGGAATGTGAAAAACACCGCCAGTCTCCATGGCCCCTTCTATGGACCCGATGGGTGGATGTATCTGACCCATGGCCGTCATGGGTACAACATCGAAACCAAAGAGGGTGAGGTCCTCGAAGGGAAGGCAGCGCGTCTATGGAGATGCCGTCCGGATGGCTCCGAATTGGAACGGATTTGCGGCGGAGGGTTCGATAACCCGGTCGAACTCATCTTCACCCCCTCCGGAGAAATGATCGGCACCATGACCTATTTCACCGACCCGCGTAATGGCGAACGGGATGCGCTGATGCATTGGCATGATCATGGAACCTATCCAAAGAACGAAGCAGTCGTCGCGGAGTTTACCCGGACCGGGGATCTCATGCCGACCATGACCAAGTTCGCGCGCATCGCCCCCGCGGGGTTGATCCAGTACCAGGGAACCTCCTTCGGCGAGGACTATCGAGGGAACCTGTTCACCTCTCAATTCAATCCGCACCGAATCCAGCGTCATCGGTTCAGTAGAGATGGAGACACCTTTCGAACCGTCGATGAGGATTTCCTCACCTCCCTCGACCCCGACTTCTTTCCCACCGATGTCCTCGAGGATGCCGATGGCAGCCTCCTAGTGGTGGATACCGGCGCCTGGTATGTCGATGCCTGCCCCATCTCTCGGGTGGCTCAACCCGATATTCAGGGAAAAGTGTATCGAGTCCGTAGGGTTGGCGCTCCGAAGGTAAAGGATCCGCGCGGAAAGAATATTGATTTTGAATCGACATCCCCGGAAGATAGGGTTTCCCTCCTTGGCGATCCTCGTCCAGCGGTCCGAGCCGAAACAATTGAACACTTGGTGGCCGGAGGCGATTCCTCTCTCCCCTCGCTTCTCAAGAATCTCGATGTGGCGAATACTACTGAAACACGATGCGCCATCATTTGGACCGCCTGCAAGATCGGAACCGAATCGGCTCTCGATG
>JAJDBZ010000392.1 GCA_029261095.1 Candidatus Omnitrophota bacterium
CCATCCTCCAGCAAAGAAACGAGCTTTCGGTTGCCCCTCCGAAAGTGATCGATCCAAACGGAGGTGTCGGCCAGAACCCGCACGGTCAGACTTTCTGTCTTCTTCTCGGGATCGGCTTCAATTGGGGATCGCTCCCGCCCAGAGCCGCCAGCCGCCTGGCACTCTCACGAGCGATCAGCTCCTCAAGCCCCTGATGGATGAGTGCGGTCTTTTCTCGAATCCCAGATAGGTCGGAGGCTTTTTTCAAAAGATCGTCGTCAATATTCAGTGTCGTTCTCATGCATATCAGTCTGCATGACATATGCAGATAAATCAAGTCAATCGAATCGGGATTCGGGTTTTTGAAAGGGGGGTGGTTGCAGTTAGAGTGTAATCCGACAAGAAATCCTCTCGGAGCATCTCTCCGGGATGCGTCGGTCTCGTTCTTCTTTTCTTCGCGATTGGAAGGCTTATCTCGCTTCTCTCCTTAGTGGTAGTCGGTCAGTTCGAGATTAAGAGTGAAACTTCTGGATGAATCGGACGCCTTGGCATTAAATCTCCGTCAGAATCCTCTCGTACTCATCATGAGCACCGATCCAAATCCAATAGTAGACGCCCTTATCCAGAATCGCGAGGGCTCGGTATCCATCTCCAATACGTATCGCCCAAAGGGTTCCCACTTTCTTGAAATGGAGGGAGGGGTGCCGAGGGTTCTCGTTCCAAAGTCGGTACACCCTCCTCGCACGTTCGCGAATCGCTGAAGGGAGATTCCTGTAGGCTGACCAAAAGTCAGGAGTTGTCGAGGACTTCATCCAGAGGTTGAGTCCTTCCCTCGGCGATGTCCTTCCGTGCCTTCTTCAGGAACACCTCCAGCCGCCCACCCGGTTGCGAATCCCTTTCGATTTCTTGGTCCCAATCATCGAGACGCGAAAACTCATCCTCCGCAAGCCATTCGAGAAACTCTTCGCGCTCTTCAGCGGTCAGGCTTTGGATCTGTTCAACGGCTTTTTCGACTTTGGCGTTCATGATCTTTATTATCCCCCATCCTCCCTTCGAGGCAACCGTCACTCCGCTCCGCTCACCTTCCCCCAATCGGTCAGCAGGATCTCCAGATCGAGGGCGTTTACTTTACCAAACTCTGGCCAAGAACCCTCGCGGTTGGTTTGACCCACTCTATGCTGATGATATGCTATACTTATGAAAGCAAAGGTGTACATCGAAACGAGTGTGGTGAGCTATTACGTGGCTCGTCCAAGTCGGGACGTTGTGGTGGCCGGCCACCAGCGATCCACCGAGGAATTTTGGAGCCGGTTGGGGTCCGATTTCGAACCTTTCGTTTCGGCATTGGTCTGGAAGGAAATAGGCAAGGGAGCCAAGGACCAAGCCGCGAAAAGGAAGGAAGCCATTCAATCCTTCTCTTCCATCGAAATCGATGCAAGGTCGGAGGAGATCGCTCAAGGGATCCTTGATTCGGCAGGCGTTCCGAAAGAGTTTCCCGAAGATGCGCTCCATATTGCTCTCGCCACGATGGGAGGAGTCGATTTTCTGGTAACATGGAATTTCAGTCACATCAACAATCCGTTCACTCGGATGATGATTCGGCAGGCGGTCGAAAATATGGGCTACATTTGCCCCGAGATCGTTTCGCCGGACGAGTTGCTAGGAGAAAGCAAATGAAAGATCCCATCGTTGAGGAAACCCGACGCTATCGCATGGAGCACACGAAGGAATTTCGATCGGACCTCCGTCTGATTTGCGAAGACCTTCGTAAATTCGAGCAGACCCTCTCCGGACCCAAGGTCAAACCTCAGCCCAGGTCACTGAAGGATCACAAACAAAACATCCAGCTGGAGTGACAGGTTGTCAGAGTCCCTTCCATATGGAGGATCCCATTTCTCTCACTCCACCCCGCTCACCTTCCCCAATCCCCCACCAGGATCTCCAGGTCGAGCGCATCCACTTTCCCATCCTGGTTGATGTCGGAACGAGGGTCCATAATCAATCCACATTGGCTAAAAAAAAGGTAAGCTCTTCCCGCCCGAAACGGACTGGTTCCAGGGTTCTCAGATTGGGCGCCGACAACAATGTCTTGGCACCCATCACTTTTAGAATCTAAAATGGGAGATAGTGATGATCCAAACCGAACACTTCTAGTCTCGTTGGGAGAACTCAAGGTTTCCAAACTTTCGCCTGATAATGCATCTATGACGTAGACTAGGCCCCCCTCGGTAGAACTTCCTGCGGGTCCTTTAGGCTCTCCTACTGCTAAATCGATCTTCCCATCGCCATTGAAATCGGAAATTCCAACGACTGATTCACCAAACCTCACGTTTGATTGTTCATTCGGGGAAACAAGATTGCGTATGAGATCACCGGTGGATCCGCTAAAGACATATGCTCGCCCTACACTGTTATTTGGCAGGGAAAGCCCGCGTTCGCCCGGAGCCCCGACGACCACATCACCAAGTCCGTCACCATCGACATCGGGAATCCCCGCGACCGAGAATCCGAATCCCCCACCCGTTATGCGGTTGGGGGACACAAAAGGGTGGAGAAGAGTGCCTGAACTTCCATCGAAAATGTAGGCGCGTCCTTCGGCGTTTAGAAAATGCGGCTCTATAAAAGCGCCGACTATCACATCGCCAAGGCCGTCGCCATTAACGTCGGGAACGCCCGCGACAGAACTCCCAAAAAGTGTGGCATTATGGGGATTCGGGGAAACTAATCGTTTCAGGAAGGCCCCTGATATCGGATTGAAAATATATGCCGCTCCGGCACTCTCAACCTCTCCAACATCAGCCGAGCACGCCCCTATAACAAGATCCTCGAATCCATCCCCACTCACATCGGGGATGGTCGATACAGAATCGCCGAACCCCTCGAAAGTCTTGGGGTTCGGTGAGAAGAGTGTCTTGATGAGTTGTCCTGTGGAACCATCGAAAATATAGACCCGCCCCTGATTCGATGGAGTGTCCTGTTGCGACTCCAGAGGAGCCGCGACGATGACTTCCCCAAGGTCATCTCCATTAATGTCACTCAATCCGGCGATTGCGTGTCCAAACTTACCATCTCCTTCGCCGACTGGGGATTCAAGTTTTCGTAAGAACTCCCCTGTCGAACCATCGAACAGATGCACCTCGGGTGTTTCGTGGTCGTTGGC
>JAJDBZ010000393.1 GCA_029261095.1 Candidatus Omnitrophota bacterium
CCTGGTTCCGGAGTTCGAGGTCTGGATGGAATCGCTCGCTCCCGATTTCCTGGTAGAACTATCGCCCAGTCAACTTTCAGACCCACTTTTTCACGATCTCTACCTGATCGGCAGAAGGGGCGAACTCCTCCAAACCTGGGCTGGAGAGATTATCCCCAATCAGAAACCCGACATAGAGGCGGGTCTCTGGGAGATACATCCACTACTCTCGGGCGATCGCCAGGAAATCATTCAATCGCTTCGAGACAGCGAGACCGTTGTCACCGATGAAGAGGTATCGCTTGGGGGATTCTTTCTCACTTGTTACTCGCCGGTCGTTTTCAACAGTGCCTGCAGAGGTCTCGTGGGGGTGCGCGCCAATATCCTATTCGCCGAACGCCTCCAATCGCTGCGTCAAGGTCTGATGTTGGCGGTGGCGGTAGGATCGTTTCTCATTCTCGGACTGGCGTTGATGTTCTATCGAGTCCTTCAACAACTGGATCGGGTTCAGTCGCGAATGGCCCATAGTGAGCGGCTGGCGCATCTCGGGCAAATGGTTTCGATTGTGGCGCACGAAATCCGGAACCCCCTCGGCATCATTGAACAGACTTCCGATCTGATTCGTAAGCGGTATAGCCCCAAAGAGGGCGATCCTCTCCTCGGTTACATCTCTGAAGAAGTAGAAAGATTGAATCGGTTGGTGAATCGTTTCCTGGAGTTTGCGCGCCCTTCCGATCAGACGGGAACGAATCAAGGGGAGAAGACCTGCGATCTGGGGCAGGGAATTCGAGAGATCCATTCCGCCTTTCTCCCGCAAGCCGAGAAGAAAGGGATTCGTTTGGTTTATGACATCCCAGAAGAATTACCAAAGGTCGCGGGCCTGGACCGTGAGCAGCTCAAACAGATCCTTTTGAACCTGGTCTTGAACGCCTTCGACGCCACCCCGGAGGGGAAATCGGTCACCCTAGTGGGGAGCAGTGAGGGGAGATGGGTCTGTTTGAGGGTCATCGATGAAGGGACAGGGATGTCCCAAGAACAGGTTCAGAAAGCGACCGATCCCTTTTTTACCACGAAAGAGAAAGGGAGCGGCTTAGGCCTGGCTTTAGTGGCGAAAATGGTTCAAGAAGCGGGTGGAAAGCTCGATTTCGAGTCGAAAATCGGGTCAGGCACTGAAGTCGCAGTCTCCTTTAAATACTAAATTTAAATGATTTTCTTTAAAGTTTCTTTTAATCTTTAACCATTCCAGTCGAAAACACTTATAGGGGCATGGCATTTGAAGGAATAATCTAGTAGTGGGGTCGACTCGAATGAGCCTAGAAAAGCAGCGCGAATACAAGAATTTCCTGGAGAATGTGATCGACTGGGCAAAAAGATGCCTGGAGGTCCTCCGTTTCCAGAAGGCTTGGCAGAAGGGGCAGATCCCCGAGGCCGAAATGGCCGGACCGATCCGGACTAGCGAAGAAGAACAAAAAATGGTCGAGGAGATTTTTAATCCCTCTTCCACATTTCCTACCAAGAAAAAACCACGGTCCGGATTCGATATTCATTCGATCGAGATAGAAGTCTATGGACCCAAGAAGGTGGAAGATCCGCCTGAGCCGGAAAAGACTTCAGTCCCGAGCGAGCCAGTCGAAGCGACATCCCCCGAACCGGTGACAGAGCCGGTGGCGCCAAAAGCGCAGACAGACATGTTGCTCCCGGCCGAGACTCCGAAAGAAGGGGTCCCGAATCCGCAATCCCCCTCTCCCAAGAGAGACCCTGAGACTTCTTCCCCAACTGTTCCCGCCCCATCCACCAACGTAACCAAGGAACCCTCCCTGCCGCCTGTTCAGGCCCCTGTGCCAAGGACCGATAGCGACAAGCCTTACCTGCTGGTGATTGACGATTACGAGCCCTTGTTGAATATGCTTTCGAGATCACTCAAGTCGGCGGGATACGAACCGGTGTGCGCCAAGGATGGTGTGGAAGGCATTGTGAAGCTTCATGAATACGCGGTCGATCTCATCATCAGCGATGTTCAGATGCCGAAGCTGGATGGGTTCGACCTGAGCAAGATGCTCAATGTCCGTGAGGAGACTCGGGATATTCCGGTGATTTTTCTGACCGAAGTCTTGGACGATCAAACCAGAACGATCGCGAAACGTCTGGGCGCCGCCGACACCATCATCAAACCCTTTACCATGGACACCTTGCTCGATAGTGTGAAAACAGTCCTCGCCTGCCACAGGGCGGTCGAGGAAAGCACCGAGCTCGAAGCCGCCTCAGTGTCCTAACCACCAAGCCTCTTTCCAATCTCTTTCCCCGCGGTCCGCGAGCTTGGCTCCCGGGCCGCGGTGGTTTTTGCGGTTGGTGTCGCAAGCAGAAAACGACACCGCCGGATTGGGATTCGCTCCTAGATCGATCAGGCAGGCGAAAGAGGGTGTATTTGTTTCATCTCGGACTTCAAATTCCGCTCCGCATCCCAGAGATCGATTTCTCTTTGAGCGTTGAGCCAGAATTGAGGAGTGTTTCCGAACAACCGGGAGAGCCTGAGCGCCATTTCGGGGCTGACCGCGCGCCGCTCGCGGAGGAGTTCGTTAACGGTTTGCCGAGAGACTCCGAGAGCCTTGGCGAGGGTGGTTGCGGTTAAAGTGTAATCCGACAAGAAATCCTCTCGGAGCATCTCTCCGGGATGGGTCGGTCTTATCTTTCTTTTCCTCGAATTGGGCAAGCTCATCTGGCTTCTCTCCTCAATGGTAGTCGGTCAGTTCGACATCGAAAGCGTCGCCATCCTCGAATCGGAAACAGATCCGCCATTGATCGTTAACCGATATGGAATATTGGCCTTTCCGTTCCCGGCCGAGTTCGTGGAGTCGATTGCTAGTCGGGACTTTGAGATCTTCGAGACACGTGGCGAGATGGATGTACTCCAATCTTCGCACCGCGCGTCTCCGAATATCGGAGGGAAATCGCCGCGATCTCCCGGTTTCGAACAGCTCCCTCGTGTGCCGGTCGGCAAACGTTTGAATCATATCCCAATGTACTGTGTCACGTGACACATGTCAATCATCGGATTCTCGACTCACTCCGCCCCGCTCACCTTCCCCCAATCCTCAAGCAGGATCTCCAGATCGAGGGCGTTTACTTTGCCGTCGAGGTTGATATCTGAACGAGGGTCCATAATCAACCCACATTGGCTAAAAAAAAGGTACGCTCTTCCTGCCTGGTCGGGGCTATCACCTGGATTCTCAAATTGGGCTCCAACCACAATTTTCTGGCATTCGTCCTTATTCACATCGGGAACAGCTGACATTGATTGGCCGAATCGATAACTTGGACCTTCTTGCCGAGAATCGAGTGATTGTAGGAAATCCCCCGTTATTCCATCGAAAACATAAACGACCCCCCCGGGTCGATTAATGCCTGGGTTTCTTCCTGGTTGTCCTACCAGTATCTCGGGGGAGTTATCCCCGTTAAAGTCATTCACACCGAGAACGGTTTCCCCAAAAAATGATGAAGGCGTTTCCTGAGGCGAGGTCAGGGAGTGGATGACAATGCCAGTCGACCCACAAACGACATAAGCGCGGCCTGTAATCGAGTTCGGGGAAGATCGACCGCGCTCTCCAGGTGCGCCCACAACAATATCCCCAAAACCATCGTTATTGACATCAAGAATCCCGGCAACAGAAAAGCCGAAACTGCCACCGTGAACATCATTTGGTGAAGTAAGCGAATAAAGTAACTGGCCGGAACCGCCATCATAGAGATGAACCCGCCCGTTGTCGTTGAATGGGTCTGGTTCACGGTAAGCACCAATAATCACATCGCCAAGACCGTCACCATTAACGTCGGAAACGCCCGCGACAGAACTGCCAAAAAGTGTGGCACTATGCGGATTCGGGGAAACTAGTCTGTTTAGGAAAGCCCCTGATATCGGATTGAAAATATATCCCGCTCCGGCACTCTCAACCTCTCCAACATCAGCCGAGCACGCCCCTATAACAATGTCCTCGAAACCATCCCCACTCACATCCGGCATGGTTGCTACAGAAGCACCGAACCCCTCGAAAGTCTTGGGGGTCGGGGAGAAGAGCGTTTTAATGAGTTGTCCTGTGGAACCATCGAAAAGGTAGACCCGCCCCTGATTCGATGGAGTGTCCTGTTGCGACTCCAGAGGAGCCGCGACGATGACCTCCCCGAGGTTATCTCCATTAATGTCACTCAATCCGGCGATTGCGTGTCCAAACTTACCATCTCCTTCGCCGACTGGGGATTCAAGTTTTCGTAAGAACTCCCCTGTCGAACCATCGAACAGATGCACCTCGGGTGTTTCGTGGTCGTTGGC
>JAJDBZ010000394.1 GCA_029261095.1 Candidatus Omnitrophota bacterium
TTAAAACTCCAACTCACGAAACCAATCCACGGTTACCTTGAGGCCTTCTTCAAATCCCACTACGGGCTGATACCCCAAATGCTTCTCCGCTTTCGAGATGTCTGCGTATGAGTGAAGAATATCCCCCTCACGCGCTGGGCCGTGGTCGATGCCGCCTTGCCAGTCGAAGGATTCGGCGATCTTTTCGGCGAGTTCTTGGATGGTGACTTGGATGCCTGCCGCGATGTTGAAGACTTCGCCGCTCGCACCCTCGGCTTTGGATGCGAGGAGGTTGCCCTCGACCGCGTTGGCGACATAGGTGAAATCGCGGCTGTGGCTCCCATTCCCGTTGATCTTTGGAGGTGCACCGTTCCGAATGTTCTTTACAAAGCAGGGGATGACCGCCGCATAGGCTCCGTTCGGGTCCTGGCGAGGTCCAAAGACATTGAAGTACCGGAGGCAAACCGTTTCGATTCCGAAGTGAAGGTGGTACTGATACGCATACAACTCATTGGCGAATTTATGCGTCGCATAGGGACTCAAGGGCGAGGCCGCCATTGATTCGGTCTTTGGAAGTATGGGGGTGTCGCCATAAACAGAAGAAGATGAAGCCATCACTACCCTTGGCACTTGATTGACCTTGGCCGCTTCGAGCACATTGAGAGTTCCCATCACATTGACTTCGTGGGTCATTGCCGGTTCCGCGATCGAACGGGGGACCGAGGCCATGGCCGCTTGATGAAAGATCACATCCATCCCCTCGCCCGCCGAGTTTACCTGGTCGCTGGCGCGGATGTCTGCCTCGATAAACTCGATATCTCCTTCTATTTCGTCCAGGTTCTTTGAAAACCCGGTGGCAAGGTTGTCCAACACGCGGACCTGATAACCCTCTTCGAGCAGACGACGGACCAAGTGGGATCCGATGAAACCGGCTCCGCCGGTGACAAGCGCTGACAAACTCATTCTATTGTGATTCCCCCAGCGGTGAGGCGATCAGGCGATTGTCGTTACGTTTGAACACTCCCTGAAAAATGGTGACTCCGACATGCTCGGCGATCGGTTCGCATTTCGCTTTGAGCAGGAAGACGACCTTATCGGAGACTCCATCCAGGGTTTCATAATTCGCCTGTCCCTTGCTGATCACCCAATCGGCTTCATCAAACGCCTTCTTGAATTCCGGAGAGACCTCGCTGAGCACAGTCCCGAGCAACCCATACCCATTGTCAATCACGCGTACGATCTTCGGTAAACCTACAAAGTCCGCGTCTTCCATCGTGGCGTCATTGAGAATGGGGCCGCCGTTAATCGCGGCGATGAACGAGGTCCCTGGGAACTGCTCAATCAAAGTTTCAAGAAAGAGTCGATCAAAAGCGATCTCTCCAGCGTTGTCGCAAATATAAAAAACCTTCGGATGCTCTCCGCGAGATTCTCTTTCTCTCATGTCTCTCACGAACTCATCAAGAAAATCGATCGCAAACCCCTCTTCGAGAATCCGCGCCACACTTTCCTCGATATCGTAATCTTTCCGGATACCCAAATCGATGATGTTCCCCGCGACCGCCATTCGCGCGGCCGTGTCGATCGGATGATCGCTCGCTGCGATCCACTCGCGCATCCGAGGAAGATGTTCCATCGCCTCTTCGTTGGATCGCTGTTTAAGGATGGAATAGGGATCGTCCAACCCGGTCAATTCATACACCGCTTTGATGGCATCGAACGACAGTTCGGCGGGTGAGGTCTCAGGTGGTTTGGTTTTTAGATGTGCGCGAACCTCCAGGACAAGATTTTCCCGTATCTCCGTTAGCTCCTCCTTGGTATAAGTTGGACAATCGGGGTGAGAGAGCGCCACCTCCAGAACTCGGAGCGATTGTTTTTCGGCGCAGGGGTGACAAGTTGGGGTTTTACGCATTGTTTTCTAGCAGTCGATCCTTGATATTCTTCTCTAAGCATCCCAAAATCTACGAGAAAAGATACCACCCAACCGCTTCAGCTTCTCCGAGAATTGTGGGTGTCAACCTCAAAACCTTTCCGACAAACCTGGTAAAGAGAGTAGCCAACATGACCAAATCGGACAAGAATCGACCAGTGGACAGTCAGATTCTGCAATACAGAGGACCCCTCTTTTTGCACCGATTCCCTCTAAACCCCTGCAGCGAATTCCGAGGAGGATGATGTCGATTCGAATTAGCGATCACTACGCCGAAAAATCTTTCGGCTTGTCTTTCGAGTTTTTCCCCCCCAAGAACGAGGAGGGAGAGAAACGGCTTGATCAGGCAGTTAATGAATTGATCAAATTCCGCCCTTCATTTGCAACTTGCACCTATGGCGCGGGCGGATCGACCCGAGACAAGACTCTGGAGATAGTGAAACGGATCAAGGATGCACACAAGATCCCGGTCGCCGCTCACTTGACTTGTGTCGGTTCGACTGTGGATCAGTTGAGGACATTCTTGTCCGAAGCCCAGGACCTCGGAATCGATTATCTGGTTGCCCTGCGCGGCGATCCGCCCAAGGGAGAATCCTCATTCCAGGCGGTCGAAGGGGGACTTCGATACGCTAACGAACTTGTGGCGCTGGTTCGCGCCGAGTTCCCGCATTTCAGCATGGCTGTCGCCGGATACCCGGAGGTCCACAACGAAGCCCCCAACCCGGATGTCGACCTAGAAAACCTGAAACGGAAGGTGGATGCCGGTGGTGAAGCGATCATCACCCAGCTCTTTTACAACAACGACGATTTTTTCAGGTTTCGGGATCGGTGTGAAAACGCGGGGATCGGCGTGCCGATCGTGCCAGGTATCCTTCCCACAACCGGTGCCGCTCATCTCCAAAGGATGGTCACCAATTGTGGAGCGAAGCTTCCTGGAGAACTCTATAGTAAGATGGATCGATTAGGAGAGGATAAACAAGGCCAACTTCGAATCGGAATGGACCATTGTATCGCGCAATTGGAGGGACTGATCCAGGCAGGTGTTCCCGGGGTCCATTTCTATGTCATTAACAAATCTCAACCAACCGGGGATATCCTCGATTCACTCTATCTCCCCACCTCGTCTTAATTGGGTTCTCCCTTACTCCTCATACTAAGAAAACAAAAGTCACCAAGATGAACACCGGAATCAGGACCGCTGTGCTGTAAACAATGTACCCGAAGAAACTCGGCATCTTCACACCCGCCTGTTCGGCGATGCTCTTTACCATGAAATTGGGACCGTTTCCGATATAGGTGTTCGCTCCCATGAACACGGCCCCCAACGAAATCGCGATGAGGAGAGGCACTGGAATCGTGCCGGTGGCTGTCTGAACCCCCTCCATCAAATGAGTTGGATCATCCCAAGGGAGTGTCCCCGCAGTTTGGAAGAAGACGACGTAGGTGGGGGCGTTGTCGAGGAAGCTTGAAAGAATTCCTGTGGCCCAGAAAAAGTGAACCGGAGTCTCAAGGCCTAACGCGGCGCCCTTCAGGTTGAGGATTTCGACCGGAACCTGCATCGTGATAAAAATTCCAATAAACAAACACCCGACCTCATTGATCGCGAAGAAATTAAAATCATTGGCCTCGCGAATTACTTTGGCGGTGATCATGAGAGAAACGATGGCGAGACCGATCTGAGCAATCTCGCGGATTCCAAAGGGGAAGGGATGGAGATCGGGAACCACCCAATTGATCCCCGGCACTGTCTTCCCCGGAACCAAGAGCGCGACTGCGAACACGACCCCGAGCAAGAGTAATGAGTTGATACCCCCACGTATCCGGATCGGTTCTTTCGTGGTTTCGTCGTGATGGATATCCACCTTTGTTTCTTTCTTATAAACCAGCGAATCCCAAACGAAATAGATGGCCAAGACTACTGTGAGGCAGAAGGCCCATTCATAAACTAAATGAAAGGTCCAAGTAAACGGGACTCCTCTTAAGTAACCGAGGAAGAGCGGAGGATCTCCAATCGGAAGAAGACACCCTCCGATGTTACACACAATGAAAATAAAGAAGACCACCGTGTGAACCACATACCTCCGTTCTTTGTTGATCTGAAGTAGAGGGCGGATGAGCAACATCGCCGCGCCGGTTGTGCCAATGAAACTGGCCAACAAGCCTCCCAAAAGAATCACTATCGTATTTGTCGTCGGCCGTGCCGGCACATCGCCAGTCACACTGATACCGCCGCTGATCACAAAGAGACTGAACAATAGACACATGAATGGGATGTAGTCCGCGACAACTGCATGATTAAATACCGCCTTCACCGCTTCAAAACCGGGGTCGGTCACATGAGCGCCATGTGGAAAACCATAACCTCGGAACCAATAGTACCCGATAGTGATAACCGCCAGGACGATCGAAACAGTGAGTTTGCTCGAGTTCTTGTGCCACCAATGCTCTGTTGCGGGAACCAGCGGTAAAAGCGCGATACACATCAACAGACAAACAAAAGGAAGGATCCAAACAACTGAAGGAACGATCACTTCGTGGTGGCCGTGATCTCCATCATGATGCGCTGCCTCGTCTCCATGTGCTCCGCCTGCGGAATGATCGTGATCTGCTTCCTCGGTGTGGGTGGCATGCAGAACTTCCTTGTGCTCGGTTCCGGTCTCCGCACCCTCAACCGTTCCATGATCGTCTTGGGCGAACCCTGCAACTCCAAAAACCATCAACAGAAAAGTGAAAACAGCGAAGCCAGTTAAAGAAAAACGGCTTCTCCGAGCGTGACCTAGGATCGACATGAGCGATTACAAAACCCCTTTCAAAAGCAGACTCCTTCCAACCTCTCGATGCGGATTTGGAAGGAACATCAATAATGTAGCATAAATCATTTCCAAGTACCAGAGTTGTTGAACAGGGTTTAGGGCCGCACCTCTCCTGATTCCCGCCCAATTGTGTTGCTGAATCCGAGTGGTGTTCAGACAAAAACGGGGGATCTTGCTTCAAAAACTTTCCCTCTGCCAGAGGGGGTGGGGTTGTGGTATCTTCCCCACTCTGTTTTGACCCGGGAAATGAAATTGACGGCTTTGCCGACCCGTCCCAAGGCACCCCACTTTAGAGGAGATACACCATGTCATTTGAGAAGTTTGAGGAACCCAAAAAGGGTTCCCCCATCACCCTTGAGAATGGAGACCTCAAAGTCCCGAACGACCCTATCATTCCTGTCATCATCGGTGATGGGATAGGAACCGATGTCACCCCCACGGGAATGAAAGTCCTCGACGCTGCGGTGGAGAAAGCCTACGGCGGCGAAAGAAAACTCGAGTGGTATGAAATTTTTGCAGGCGAAAAAGCGCAAGAAAATTACCAGGAGTGGATTCCCCAAGATACGTTTTCGGCTATCGAACGATTCCATGTAGCGCTAAAGGGGCCTCTCACAACACCGGTTGGTGGCGGGTTTCGCAGTCTGAATGTGACCCTTCGCCAGGTGTTGGACCTGTTTGCTTGTGTCCGTCCGGTTCGTTGGTTCGAGGGTGTTCCCTCGCCAGTCAAAGAACCTGAGAAACTCAATGTTACCATCTTCCGTGAGAACACAGAGGATGTTTACTCCGGGATCGAGTCCGCGAAGGGCGAGCCGCTCACAGATAAACTCATCGACTTCATCAATGAAAATTTCAAAAAAGAGGTCGGGAAAGATAGCGGGATCGGCATCAAACCAATTTCAGTGAGCGGGACCCAGCGCCTGGTCCGCGCCTCCATTAATTACGCCATCAAACAGAATCGACCCAGTGTGACTCTCGTTCACAAGGGCAACATCATGAAGTTTACCGAAGGAGCTTTCCGCGATTGGGGATATGAAGTGGCGGCCAACGAATTCGCCAATGAGACCATCACCGAAGCGGACCTCTGGGACAAGCAGGATGGTAAAGCGAAGAGCGGGCAGGTCATTGTTAAAGATCGAATCGCCGATGCCATGTTCCAACAATTGCTTCTTCGTCCCGATGAGTACGATGTGATTGCGACAATGAACCTGAATGGGGATTATCTCTCCGACGCTTGCGCCGCGCAGGTTGGCGGCCTGGGTCTTGCCCCGGGGGCCAATATGAACCTCGAAACCGCCTTGTTCGAAGCGACTCATGGTACTGCGCCAAAGTATGCGGGTCAGGACAAGGTCAACCCCGGTTCGCTGATACTTTCCGGACAAATGATGCTCGACCATCTCGGATGGCAGGAAGCGGGCGCTTTGGTGATCAACGGTCTCGAAAACGCTATCAAGAAGAAACAGGTCACCTACGATCTCGAACGCCAAATGGACGGAGCGACCCTCCTGAAGTGTTCCGAGTTCGGGGATGCCATTATCGAGAATATGTGAAACCCCACCCCCTAGCCCTCTCCCCGCAGTGCGGGGAGGGTGAACTTGGGTTCCCCTTCTCCACAAGGTGGAGAGGGGGTTAGGGGGAGAGGTTCTAAAGGAGCCTGTTCAATGTCCGACTCAACCCCCCTCACCCGCCGTACCCCCCTTTCTCTCATGACCGCAGCTGGAACCGCGGCGCTGGTCTCAACTCAGGAAAAATCACAAGCGGAGGAATCCCCGTTGAAAGGCAACCTCAAACAATCGGTCTGCAGGTGGTGTTACAACGGGATCGAACTCGACGATCTCTGCCGCGAAGCGGCCGCGATGGGGTTGAAATCGGTCGAACTTCTCGGACCCGATGAATGGGAAACGGTCAAAAAGCATGGACTGACCTGCGCCATGCCTGGTGGGCCTGGAGGCATCCGTGTTGGGTGGAACCGGATCGACCATCACAAGGACCTCCTCGAACGCGGAGAAGTCCGGCTCCAAGAGATTGCCGATGCCGGATTCGTCAACATGATCGTTTTTTCGGGAGATCGTAAAGGTCAGGATGACAAGGAGGGGATTAAGAACTGTGCCATCGGTCTCAAACAGTTGATGCCCCAGGCTGAGAAACTCGGGATCACTGTCTGCATGGAACTTCTCAACAGCAAACGCGACCATGACGATTACCAATGCGATCACACCTCATGGGGAGTCGAACTGGTCAACGAGGTCGGCTCGGATCGATTCAAACTTCTTTACGACATCTACCACATGCAGATCATGGAGGGCGATGTCATCGCCACCATCCAAGAGAACATCGACTCCATCGGACATTTCCATACAGGAGGGGTCCCGGGTAGAAACGAGATCGATGAGACCCAGGAGCTCAACTACCGCAGGATCTGCGAAGCGATTGTCGAGACAGGTTTTGAGGGTTATCTCGCTCAGGAGTTTATTCCGAAGAGAGACCCGATTGCTTCCTTGAAACAGGCGGCAATGATCTGCGACGTTTGAATCACGGAAACGCACGGTGTGCCCGGAAATGCGTTATTTTCCGTGATTCAAAGAATGATCGGGCGATTCCCCCTCACTTCTGCCGTGTCCGCCACACCGGAGTCGGCACTCCGCCCACTCCCCAGTTTTCTTGCTCGACCTCATCGATTATAACAAAGGTGGTGTTCGGATTCTTTCCTAAAACCTTAACCAGAACATCGGTGATCCCTTCAATCACCTGGGCTTTCTTCTCTGGGGTCGTGTCCGGTTCCTTCGTGATTCTCACATTGACATAGGGCATAGCGGTTATTTTCCTTAACTCGGTTCGATATCAGGCAGCAGTGCTCGCCTTCCATGGGTCCATGGTACACCCCATTGCGACTTGCATCGACACCGCCATCAAATTGGAGGAGGCTCCCGACATGGGAGCCTCCCTGACAAAGGTGTGGTTAAAAGAGACCATGATTTCGGTGATCTCTATCCTGCGCGGATTTATCCTTGGACTTTCTTCCAATGAGATTCAGCTTTCTTGATCAGGTCTGCTTCGTCTCCATCGTTCCAGAGAGTTCGCGCATCGATGTTTGAGTTCTTGAGAAAAAGCATCAGTTTTCCCTCCACAATCTGGAAACTTCTGGGGTCGACCGGAAACTTGTCCTCAACCGCCATCCCGAAAGCACACCAACCGCCATATGCCGGGAGGTATTTATCGGGGTCCTCATCAAACATCTTCTTGGCATCAGCGTTGACAAAATGGTATGTGACCCCTTGGTAGGTCGATGCGTGTTCGGGTTTCCCCATGACCGGTTTGTTGGCTGCGAAATAGGCAACCGGACAATACCCTTCGAGTGCGATCCCACTGCTGGGAAGGTTGTAACTGTGGAGGTACGCTCGCGACTCTTCTGAAGGGGCGCTCATGACGGAGACTGACACAACCGCAAGAGCGACTAAGACCAGCGTTGCATAGATGGATTGTTTGAAAGTATTCATTTTGTTCTCCTTCTGATTTGATTTTTGATTGTGTCCAACTGTTTTCTAGCTGGACGGTTTCGGCTGAAAAAATTCACGAATCGCGATGGCGATGAATTTGCCATCTTCCTCGAGCGCGAAATGACCAGTGTCGAGTAGGTGAAACTCGACATTCTTCAGATCCCGCTTGTAGGGATGGGCTCCCTCGGCGGGGAAAATGGGATCGTTTTTTCCCCAGACAATTAGGGTGGGGGGCTGATGTTCTCTCAGATACTCCTGCCATTCAGGGTAAAGCGGGGGGTTGGAACCGTAGCTGTAAAACAGTTCCAACTGAATCGCCTGGTTGCCCGGTCGGTCGAGGAGCGGTTGGACATGTCCCCAAGTGTCCGGGCTGATCGCTTGGATATCCCGAACCCCATGAGTGTATTGCTACTGTGTTGCGTCGAGAGTCAGGAGATCGCGAAGCGGGGCCGTCGTGGACTCGCTCCGCTCGTTCCAGTAGGTCCTGAGCGGGTCCCAAAACTCCAATAGACCCTCTTCATACGCATTCCCATTTTGAATGATCAGCCCTTCCACCCTTTCAGGATGGCGGGTCGCTAAACGGAAGCCGACTGGCGCGCCGTAATCCATCAGATACAAGGTGTAGGATGCAACACCCACCTCTTCGATGAACAATTCCATCATATCAGCCAGGTGGTCGAATGAGTAATCGAATTCGTCGACCGATGGCATTGAGGTGTATCCGTATCCCGGGTAATCCGGAGCGATCAAATGGAACCGATCCGAAAGCCGTGGGATCAGGTCTCGAAACATATGGGATGATGTTGGGAATCCGTGCAACAACAGGAGTGTCGGGTTGTCGGGGGATCCCGCTTCGCGATAGAAGATATCGAGACCTTCGATTTCAACTGTTTTGTACCGAACAGCACTCGGGTCGACTCCGACCTCGGACACTGCTCCAGGGGAGGGTTGCCCCCATGTCATGAGTCCTCCGATGAGGAGGATGATCGTGGTTTTCAGATAGGTGTTTTTCATGATGAGTCTCCTTTCTCATAACTGGTGTTGGGTGAACTCTCTGAAGGAAAGTTTGTTTCTCCGATGAGTCCGACCCATCAAGCCGCGCAGGATTCGCTTTGCGAGCAACTGTTCTTGGCCGTTTCGATTTCAGGAGCCACGGGAAAGTCGATCTCGACTCCGGCGACCAGGTTGAAATAGT
>JAJDBZ010000395.1 GCA_029261095.1 Candidatus Omnitrophota bacterium
GATTTTCTTACCGAATCAAACCCCACGGATGACGACCTAACTGAAGATGAAGGAACCGAACTCACCGAGGGTTCAGAGGTAGATCCCAACGTCGTTGACCCAAAAGATGTCCCTGATCGACGAATGATGGAAGATCTATTCGACGCTCTCGAAAAGACTGTCGAATCCCAGTTGGAAAATCGTTCAGCAGAAGCAACAGAAAAACCTCCCGAGGAAATCGCACAGGAATTCGCCACCGATCTGGACGAACCTAAGATCTCTTTAGGAGGAGTACTCGGGTTTGAACCGGACGTGAGCAAATTTCTTGAAGAACCCATTGAAGAAGGAGATCCCGAGGGCGTTCAACTGGAAGAGGACCTCCCACACAGTATCGCAACCGAACACTCAGACGATACATCAACTGAAAAGGGCGACAGTATATCGGAAGACCCCTCCGCATCATCCGCGGATTGTCAGATACAAGTGGGTTCCGGTTATGGTAACGATGATTTGTTTGTCCAGGAATTCGAGGCAACGCGAGAGGAAGCCGAAGATGACGATCTCGATCCCGCAGACCCCTGGAATGAAGAAACGGAATCGATTGAGAATGGGACGGTGGATATTCCTTATGAGGGAGCTCCTCCCTCTAAGTTGGATGATGAATCATCGGTGGGGGAAGATTCAGAATTGGAAGAGGACAGTGACAGTCGCGGTTTGGAATCTTCCAACGGAGAAGAGGACGTCATCTGTCCGGTCACGGGGTTATTCACACGTTCGTTTTTCGATAGGCAGTTTCCAAAAGCATTCGATCGAAGTCGTCGGGATAGGTATCCACTCACACTCGTGGTTTTGAGTATTGATGGCTTTAACACGATGCGAGAAACGGAACCAGCCGAAACGTGCGACCAAATTCTCTTAAATGTCGCCGATTCTCTGCAAAAATCGGTTCGGACGAGGGACATCCTCGCTCGTTATGATGAAAACTCCTTCGCGATTCTCATGCTTCAAGTGAAGCCGACCAGTGCCTTCCCCCTGGCATTGAAAATTCGAAACGATTTAAAGAAGATTAACTTGGCGTCTGAGAATGACGAGGAGATTGACTTAACGGTCAGCTTCGGCATGAATTGTCTCATGGAAGAAGACCGCCTCTCGACTCAAGAGGATCTCATGGAAGGCTGCCTGGACTCTCTCGAGAAAGCGCTAGCCGAAGGTGGGAACCAAATTGTCCTTCACGGAATGGATGGTAAAAGTCAACTTTGACCGATAGTAACAAGAGTATCCAGCTCGCTGTCATCTGGCACATGCATCAGCCTGATTACCGAGAACCTGGCTCACAGACCATAGTACTCCCGTGGGTGCGCCTGCATGCACTGAAAGATTACTATGACATGCCTGCGAGACTTCAGGATTATCCAGAGATAAAACAGACATTTAATGTTGTCCCTTCCATGATCGAACAGATCGAATGCTACCTCACCGAAGGTTGGTCCGACCGGGAGCTCGACCTTTTCAAAATGTCCGCTGACGAATTGGGAACGGAAGAGAAGGGAAGTATGCTCGAGTCGTTCTTCATGGCCCCTCCTGAGACTATGATTCGGCCGTACCCTCGTTATGCGGCATTGTACGAGGACTACAGGTCCATCGCACGGAATGAGTTGATCCATCGATGGAATGTTTCGGATTGGCGAGACCTTCAATTCTGGCGGCAGCTGAGTTGGATAGATCCGCTCATCCGACGGGAGGATCCCTCTATTCAATCCTTAATCGATCAGGGAACCCATTTTTCGGAGGAACAAAAATGGCCGTTCCTAGATCGAATGACTCACTGGATTCGTGAATCGATTGATATCTATCGCCGCCTTCAAGACTCAGGGCAGATCGAAGTCACCGTCACACCCTATTACCATCCCATTCTTCCTCTCTTGATCGATCCAACCTCGACCCATGAGGCCATGCCGGGGGCTCCTCTTCATGCTAACCATCAATGCCATCCTGAGGATGCGCGAGTACAAATGGAGAAGGCCATTTCATTCTATGAAGATCGGTTTGGACGGAAACCGCGTGGCATTTGGCCTTCGGAAGGGTCGGTCAGTCAGGAAGTTGCCAACCTGTTCGCAGACCTAGGGGTTGAATGGTTTGCTTCGGATGAAGCGATACTGGGGCGATCGATCGGTTCGGGGCTCAATCCTGGAAACGATAAATTCAAAGGCGACCGACACCTCCTTTACCAACCCTACCGCGTGAACGATGGGACAGGTCCGGCAATGGTTTTTCGCGACCATTCGCTTTCTGATTTGGTCGGATTCGACTACCACCAGCACTGGGATTCTCACGGCGCCGCAAAGGATTTCGTTTCGAGAATCCATGCTATCCGCGAGAATTGGGCAGGTGAGGGAATCCCGCTTGTGACCGTCATTCTCGATGGCGAAAACTGCTGGGAGTATTATCCCAACGACGGAGAAGAATTCCTCAAAGAGCTGTATACGGCACTTCAAGAAGACGAATTCATCGAGTCGGTCACTGTGTCGGAAGCGCTTGAGGGAAGATCCTGCGCGCCCATCTCAAGACTCTCCGCTGGGTCGTGGATCAATGGGAATTTCCACATCTGGATCGGCGAAGAAGCGGACCGTAAGGCCTGGACACACTTGGAAGAGGCAAGAAAAATCCTAGTCCAAGCTCAAGAAAAAGGAGGGTATGATCCATCCGCTCTTGAGAAAGCCTGGGAAGAGATCTATATCGCTCAGGGAAGCGATTGGTATTGGTGGTTCGGAGACACACACTCAACCGAACAAATCGAGCACTTCGACCGAATGTTCCGTCAACACCTGATCCATGTCTACGAAATTCTGGGTCTTCGTGCCCCGGGCGAACTCCTCCTGCCGATCGAGGCCAAACAGAAACAGACCGTCAGCAGTCTCGAATCTGAAATGCCTTCTCCTCCACAGATTGATGGGAAAGAATCGCACTACTATGAATGGAAAGGAGCCATTGTATTCGAGCCGGCCGGCCAGAGCGGGGCGATGAAATCTGCCGAACAAAGTGGAATTCGCAAAATCCTATACAGTGGCGACAAAGAACGATTCTACCTTCGTGCCGATCTGAACCCGGGAGTATCCAGAAAAGTCGATGAAGCCACCTGGGAGATCACTCTGACTCATCCCCTCCCAGTCCGCATTCGCTTCGTTCCCAATGAAGAAGGATTTCAAGCGGAATGTATGTCGGGCGGCGATGACAATGGATCATCGGGATGGGAGATGCTGAAAACTAGCGAGTATCAGGCTGCGGGAAAGAAGACCTTTGAAGCGGCAATCGATTGGGCATCACTCCATGCGCAGGCGGCAGACTCAATATCCTTTTTCGTGAGCCGGGGCACTAAAGAAGGTGTGACCGAGATGGTTCCATCGTTGTCCACATTAACCCTCAAACGGCCAGGGGAGCCGAGTTCGAGCCGACCATGGTTCCCTTGATACTACCCGATCGAGCTCCCCCCTTTACCTCAGTCCCCGATCGTTCTTGAATAGATCTGTCCATGAGACGATATAATTCCACCGAATTCAGCCACCATTTTCCTTACGGAATCCCGCTTCTAGATCAGAATTGGGAAAACCTCGATCTTCCCGGATTGCTGGAAATAGCCGACAAAACGGCGGGTACACAACCGGATATCACCTATTGTCGTGGACTTTCCTACCGTTTAAACAATACCCCTCATTCCGAGATTCGCCCTCATGACCCGCTACGTGGGAGTCATTTGCTCGCGTTTAGTTTAATTTCGGATGTTTTCCGGTTCATGATCTACCATTACTGCCACCTCCAGCGCCCCGGATCGGTGGATAGAGCGCTTGAATTAATCGCCCAGTCTGAAGGTGAAAATGCGGTTCCTTCGACCCTTCTATCTTACCTCGACTACTACCCCCCTGTACCGGTCCAACTTGGGGAGATGGAAAAAGAGGAATACCTGAACTGCAAAAGTGAAGGAATTTCCAATCGAGACGATGTTGTAAAGGAGGCGATTCTCCTCTCGCTTCAAATGAAAAACCCCGCTGCCAAACCGATGGTGCCGCTCTTCGACCACAAAGATCTCATTGCTCATTCCCCATATCCAAGGTTCATCCAAAAACTCGAAGAAGTTTTTGACGCGGACGAACCGGTGAGCGGCTTAGGTCAAACGCTGTTTAGGACCCTTCGCGCACCGATCCTCGCAAATCCAGACTCCCTTCAAGGTCAGTGGGAGTACATCGCCCGCACTTGGTCGTCGTTATTGCCCGATGAACTAGCCAGTAAACTCATCATCCTCGGAGACCTGCTACGCGAAGAAGAACGAATCCGTGGATGGGGGCCGCCGCAATCGGAAGTGTTGACCTTCCGCGGGGGTGAGGATCTTGCGGGGCAATACCCCGAATACGAACGCTACAGTCACGATGAAGACTGGATGCCCAATGTGGTCCTTATCGCGAAATCAACCTATGTTTGGTTGGACCAACTTTCCAAGAAATACCGACGAGACATTTATCGATTGGATCAGATTCCTAACGAAGAACTTGAAAGACTTTCGGGATGGGGAATCACTGGCTTGTGGCTAATCGGGGTCTGGGAGCGATCCGAGGCATCGCGAAAGATTAAGCAAATCCGAGGGAACCCGGAAGCGGTTGCATCTGCTTACTCCCTTTGGGATTACATTGTGGCGGGAGATCTGGGGGGCGAAGAAGCCTATCAAGATCTCTCTCGAAGGGCCTGGGAACACGGGATACGATTGGCGTCCGATATGGTGCCCAATCATGTCGGTATTGATTCAAAATGGGTTCATGAACATCCCGACTGGTTTGTCCAATTGGAGTATGCTCCCTATCCCAATTACCAGTTCACCGGTGAAAATTTGTCCACCCAACCATCGACAGGGATCTATATTGAAGATGGTTACTGGGAGAGTCGCGATGCCGCGGTAACCTTCAAGAGAGTTGATTTCGAATCCGGTCATGAACGCCACATCTACCACGGCAATGACGGGACCCATATGCCCTGGAATGACACCGCACAGCTCAATTACCTGAACGCAGAGGTTAGAGAGGCTGTCATCCAGACCATTCTCCATGTCGCCCGAAAATTTCCGATCATCCGATTCGACGCCGCGATGACCCTTGCCAAAAAACACTTCCAGCGACTTTGGTTTCCACCACCTGGCGAGGGCGGCGATATCCCATCACGAGCTGAAAGAGGAATGTCTCGCCAGGAATTCGATTCCCTCGTACCCCAGGAGTTTTGGCGTGAGGTTGTTGACCGCGTCGCTGTCGAGGCCCCAGGGACTCTACTCTTGGCGGAAGCCTTTTGGCTCATGGAAGGGTACTTTGTCCGAACCCTGGGTATGCATCGAGTCTACAACAGTGCTTTCATGCATATGCTTAAGAACGAGGACAATGGAAAGTTTCGGCTGACCATTAAGAACGTTCTTGAGTTCAGCCCACAGATTCTTCAGCGGTTTGTCAATTTCATGAACAACCCGGATGAGGACACAGCGGTCGCCCAATTCGGAAAAGGGGATAAGTATTTTGGAGTCGCTATGACCATGGTCACCATGCCGGGTCTTCCGATGATCGGTCATGGCCAGATTGAAGGGTTCGGCGAGAAGTACGGTATGGAGTACCGCAAGGCGTATTGGGATGAGCAGGTGGACGAGGATCTCGTCCGGCGCCATGAGGCCGAGATTTTTCCCCTCATGCGGAAACGCTATCTCTTTGCCGGGGCAGAAAATTTTGCCCTCTACGATTTTGTCACCCCTGAGGGCCATGTGGACGAGAATATTTTTGCCTACTCAAACCGCTCCGGAGACGAACGAGCCTTGATCGTCTATAATCATTCCTATCAACAGGCCAGCGGAACTGTTCATACCTCCACCGCGATTAATGTCGGTTCCCAAGAACAGTCCCATCTCGTCCGGAAATCGCTCTCCGAAGCGCTTGGGCTCAAATACGATTCCCAACATTTTTACATTCTTCACGATCACAAGACCCACCTCGAACAGATCTTCTCGGGGCAGCACCTCGCCGAGCAGGGTCTCTATGTCGAGCTACAAGGGTACCAGTTTCATGCTTTCCTGGGGTTTAAAGAAGTCTCCGATAATGATGGGTCCTGGTGGAGACTCTATGAGTCACTGAAGGGGAAACCCGTTCCATCCGTCGAGCAGGCCTACATGGAAATGGTTCTCGAACCTGTCCTTGCACCTTTCCAGGGTCTACTCCAACACGCTGTTGAATTTATCCGGACCGATCCGAAGAGCAAGTCAAAGATCTCCACCCTCGAAAAACTGCTGGATCAAGGTCTGAAGACTTTCGGGGAGGCGGTCTGCTCTCACGGAATTGAGTTGGTAGAGGGAGGAGACAGCGGCAAAGCGCTCTCCAAGCGACTCTCTACCTGCTCCAAGGTTCTCGGTCGTGTTACCACGGAATCTTCTCTGCTGGGATTGGAAGAAGAGGAAACCTTATCGGCGGCGATGGCGGTCTTCACTCTGGTTCGATGGATCTCCGAATCCATGACACCGGGCGAAGGAAAAGCGGATGACGATTGGTGGGAGACACTATACCTTGATCGCCGGATACAGAAGCAACTGATGGACATCGGATTGGATGAAAGCCGCGCTTGGCGGATGACCCAATATTTCTTCCTGATGCTTTCGGACTTTGATGGCGAGAAAACCGATGAATCAACCTGTTTGATACTCCTCGAAACCGAACGAGGCAAATCTCTCATCCAGGTCCATCCTTATGACGGTCACTCCTGGTTCCGGAAGGAAGAGTTCCAGGATTTTGTCCAATGGATCCATTTTTTAAAAGTTCATCAGTCTTCTAAAACTGCCGCCGCCTTGGAAAAACTTTGGAAATCTCAACAAGCCAAGATTCGAGAACTGTTCGAGGCCGCCGAATTGACCCACTATCGATATGACCGGCTGATCGGATTCCTCGCCGATCCTGATAGCCTCTCAGTAGAAGCTACCGAGCAACCTCAAGAAGATCCCGATATCCCTCGAGTGCCTGACGATACTCCTTGAGGGCATCCTCGTTTTCCAGAATCTTGTTGCGCTCGATTTGTTCTTCCATTCTTCGAATTAGAAATTGAATGTCATCTCTTCGGGGAGGAAGCGGTCGATCTTTGTAATCAACGAATGAAGGGCTGGAATGGCCGAATCGGATCCGCCCCTCCGGGGTCTTGCTGAAGCATCGGACCGCAAACCAGCACGAATCTGCGACTTCGTACCTGACATCGATCTCTGAATTGTATTCCCCCCTCTCACCGAGATTGTTTTCGGGATCAATCGAGTCGTAAACTTCGCCGTTTTTGATGACCTCAATTCGGTCAATCAGATCGGGCGAAACGGCACTGCCTTTTATCTCGATTACTGTGGGTTGATCGTCATTACGATGGATCGAAATTTGGGGTGAGAGTCCGTTGACTTCGATCGGCAGCATCGGCCCAGTAGTCACAAAAGATTTTCCCCCATTGAGTCCTCGAACCCACCCTTCATACGAAAACCCCTCTGGTTGATGGACATACACGCGGCCGAATCCGAGCGGAACAGGATGGACACCGGACGCCGTTCCCGCTGTGGGCCGCAAATGAAATCCGCAGTTGAGGAGGAGATAGTAGTTTTGAAACCCGTACCGTATCCATCCCCACTCTGTGAATCCCCCTTCGTCCTCTTCGACCTCCATGGATTGTGGAGCTTTCAGACCGAAATCCTTGTAATAAAACTGAGTGCGCCAAATGTGGTTGTTCGTGATTTCATAAAGATCGATGCCGAGAACCGGGATCAGCATCATCGACCAGGGCCAATTGTGTTTGTCGAGTTCGAAGAGCGCTCCCTCCTCCCGCGCTTGCTCGAGGATGTTTCCGACCGGCGGTACTCCCACATTAAATGGCGTCTTATGGTTGAGGATGAAGAACGCACCCAGTTTATGTGGTTCGCCGTGGAACCGAGCGATCTCATATTCAGTGTTGAGCGGATAGATGACATGAGTCGGGCCGACCTCAATCAGTTCTACCGGTTGCGTCGGATCGAAATCCGGGTCATTTTTCTCAGGGGCTTCATATCCATCCCGAGCCCAATAAATAAGGGGAAATGTCACATTCAGATCTTCGGCAAGGACAATGTTGGGAAGATCTTCGAGACTTCTATGAACATGGGTGTCGCCGGAGTACCACCCCAATTCAGCCATGTCAGCCCAACGTTCCAAATCGAAGGTGATCTCATCACCCGCTTCGGATGATGAGATCGTTTTCGTAAGAGTCCGATACTCTTTACCGCGTTCGATGGTGATCGCAAAGGTTCCCGAGGGGAGCGATGCCACAAAAGGATGGGCCGAGAGAGTCGTATGCATCTCAATGCTTTCTCCACGCTGCCGCTCATACCTCACTGCGGTCCCAGTCGGATGTGAGGATTCGGCGTAGTGCCATTGTTCCGATGACACATCCTGAATATAGATTCGAGCTGGAATTGGCTTACTAGAGGTCTTGTCGACAATCCTCCCCAGGATTCGATGGGTCTCCGCATGTAAGCAGTCGACGCCGAAAAGAAGATGGAATGAGATGACTAACAATACGAAAATACTTTTTGTCATTGGAAGGCTCCTGGATGAGAACCACTGTTTGCTGCAAAACCCAATCCGTTTATCGGGAGGGATGATGATTCGGTCGGGAGATCAACTCGGGGTGGTTGAATCCCGGTCTCCCACCTCGATCTTAATTGGCGATCGACCATAGATTTCCGTTAGTTCTTTAAGGCGCCAGCTCAACTCTTCGGTAAGATCCGCTTCCTTCATCCGCCATGTCCAGTTCCCCTCTCCCTTCCCGGGAGTATTGAACCTTCCCTCGGGTCCCAATCCCAAAACATCTTGAATGGGAAAGACCACAAGGTCCGCCACCGATGCCATCAAAGTCCGAATGGAGAACCAATTGAACGGTTCGACATCAAGGTAGAAGTATTTCTCCATATAGGGACGCGTCCCTTTCTTCTTCGGCAGCGATTTCCACCAACTCAAGATCGTATCGTTATCGTGTGTTCCTGTGTACGCGACCAAATTGGATTCAAAACGGTGGGGTGGAAAAGCCGAGGTTTTTTCGTCTTCCCCGAATCCAAACTGAAAGATCGCCATTCCCGGCAGGTTGTATTTGCGACGCAGGTTTTCCGCTCGATTCGTGACCACTCCCAGATTTTCTGCGATCAGCGGAAGGTCCTCCCCAAAAACCCATCTCATCGTATCGAAGAACATATCGGAGGGACCATCGACCCAGTGTCCATTGATGGCCGTCTCCTCTTCAGCAGGGATCTCCCAGTAAGAATCGAAACCGAGGAAGTGATCGAGTCGAACGATATCGCAAAGTCTGAGTGAGAGTCTTATCCGTTCGACCCACCAGTGAAATCCGGTTTCGCGGAGTGTCTCCCAGTCGTAAATGGGATTCCCCCATAATTGGCCTGTTTTGCTGAAGTAATCCGGTGGCACACCCGCCACAACTTCGGAGTGCCCCTCATCGTCAACCCTGAAAACTTCGCGGTTCGCCCAAACATCGGCGCTGTCGTGCGCTGCGTAGATCGGCATGTCCCCGATGATTTGAATCCCTTTGAGGTTGGCATAGTGACGAAGCTTCCACCACTGTCTGAAGAAGAGAAACTGAATGAACTTGTGAGTCTCAACCTCCTTCGACAAGCGTTTTTGAGCCTCATGCAAGGCCTCCGTCTCCCTTTGTACCAGTCCCGGTTCCCATTCCATCCAATTCTTGAAACCGCTCTCCTCTTTAAGAGCCATGAAGAGAGAGTAATCTTCCAACCACGCGTTCATCTCATCGCAGAAATTCTCGAACTCCAGAAGGA
>JAJDBZ010000396.1 GCA_029261095.1 Candidatus Omnitrophota bacterium
AGAGTCACCATTCGTTGACGGAAGGAGGCGATCGAGATTGCTCCTCCCGGGGTGTTTGCGTAACGGGCATTGAGAATTCGGAACGCGGCATAGCTGATCGCTTCGTTTCTCTGGGCTTTCAAGTTGAACTCGGGTGTCGGCGATTCGTCATGGTTTAGAAAGGGGACCGCCACCGGGTCATAAACCGCCCACGCGTCATACATTCCAATGGAAACATGAAACAGGTTCCGCGCGTGGACAGTCGGGCGTGGGATATCCAATCGGATAGCATCGAGCAATTCATCATTCCACTGACGAGCCACGGATTCCTGCGCGGAAGCGGAATAAGACGGAATCAAAACAAAAGAAAAGATGAATAAGTTACGGAAAACTCGTCGGCACATACCCCATTCTCCCCATTCTCCCCATTTTCAAATTGTATCCGGTTGCTTGGAGGATTTCTCAGGAATTCGATCATACTGTGAATTCAAATTCTAACGCTACCCCGTGCCGACTGTTCCCTGTTTCAACGCCGCGCCACCTCTCCTAGAATCAAGTTCCAGTCCTTTCGACCACGATCGGAGTCGATCAATAGGGTGGAGGCCCGACCATGAAAGATCCGAAGAACCTTACGGACAACCTTGCCCACAATCTGATTCTCCCCACTGTCCTCTTCGCGGCTCTCGGCGCCATGAGTTGGGCGGTTCGGGGATCCTCGGGTTATGGGGGCGGGGATGGATGTCTCTTCGCGGGCGTTCTGTGGGGCGCCGCATGGTGGTTCATCGCTCGTGACCCGAGCGGGGTGCAGTCGAGACGATACACCTCTGGGTGGATTGTCCTCGCGCTTTCGGTCGGGTTCTGGTGGTCCGGGAACCGTGGCTGGGCGCAGTGGGCGAATTTTTTCGAGGGCAAGCTCTTCACCAACTCCTCCGAAAACCAATTCGTCGAGATCTCCCCCACCTATGGTTTTATCTGGCTCTTCATCGCGGGGATGCCCTGGGGCGGGATCGCCGCCTGCCTCCTGGCCTGGTGCGGTTCGAGAAAACCGATGCCGATCTGGCAATGGGTCGTCCGGATCGCTTGCGGAGTCGGGGGATATTATTTGGCGCTGTATCTTTTCCGACATTTTCCTCAGTACTTCCTCCCGCTCTACAGCTCCATTGGGGAGCGATACCAGGATATCGAGTCCAATCCCAGTTTGCGAAGGTTGATCAACGACAACCGCAACGCCGTTATGCACATGGGGGCGTACCTCGGATTCCTTTTCTTCGAAATCGGCAGACGGGATTGGAAGAATGTCCTCCTTATTCTGACAGTTGGAATCATCAGCGGTCTCGGGTGGTCGATCAACCAAAACTGGAGATGGGCGGACGATGTCTGGCCCTCGGGGCATTTCAACTGGTGGCGCTGCTGGGAATCTTGCGGTGGAATCAGTATTGGCATCGCCTATGGGATCGCCTACTTCCTCGTCAACCGACCGCTGCCCGAGGAGGAACGACAAGGCGAGGCCATGCCGATCACGAACGACCATCCCAACTTGGAGAGATTGGGGCTTTACCTCGGATTAGTTTTTGGGCTGGGGATGTCGATTCAAAACGGTCTCAAGGGGTGGGCGAACATCTACATCGGGAATGAGGAATATTGGGAGGCCGCTTTCTGGAAGATCAATCAACCCCTGATTTGGATCGCGGTCATCCTGGTGGTCATTCAAGTTTGGCGGAAGCAACTGCCCTCGGGATACAAGCGGGATGTCTTCCCTCATGCCGTGTGGTTGATCTGGCTGACTCTGATCGTTCAGAACATTTTGGCGCAAATCATCACCGGCCCGCTGATCGGCGAAAGGGAGCGTTGGGGCGAGACGATCTGGAATATTTTTTATGTCGTCATGTTCATCCTTTCGGGGGCGATTGTGTATCACTATCAATTCGTGAAGAGGTTATCGGTTTCCGATGTGAGGGACGATCCCTCAAAAGAGGATTTGTCAATAAGAGCCGGGTTTCTCTCTTGAAAACCATCGAATTCTAGATTTAATTTGCCGGGGGATGAAAGGTCTTTCATTGACAGCAACCCCGATGGAAGTAATGATGCGGGGATCAATTGAAGGGAGGAAGGGATGACTCAACGACACGGCTCCTGGAAGAAAACCGGTTTCACACTGATCGAACTCCTCATAGTGATCGCCATCATACTGATTCTCATCGCCATTGCTTTGCCGAATTTTCTCGAAGCCAGAATTCGCGCCGAGGTGACCAAGGCCTTGGCGGATGGGCGATCCATCATCACCGCCTTCTATTCCTACCAAAACGATTGGCGACGTTTCCCGCTTGATTCGCATGAACGCTGGGAGGCGGGAATTCCGACCGGGAGTTGGGCGTTTTATTCGAATAAGTCTCCCTCACCCGGGACGGCACTCACCACTCCGGTCGCTTACATGACGACGATCCCGTTCGATCCTTTTGTCACGCGATACGAAATCGGCACCGCTGTCCCCGACGACACAGGCGAGGGACAACTCCTGAGCATGTACTATCTGGGTGAGTGGGCGGTCGACCGCTACCGCCCGATCAACCGTGAGCGTACCAAAGGACTTCTCTATTCGGTCGGCCCTTCCCTGGCTTACTCTTGGACCGGCTCCTACGGAAACGCCTACACCACCCACTACAGCGCGACGAATGGAACGAAGAGTCATGGAGGGTTGTGGGCGGCGACGAACTAGAGTTGATCGATGATTTGGATCCAGCATTTTACTATTGCCTGGCTCATCGTTACTCTTTCCTCCGGCGCGGCTACAGCCTGCGGGATTTGTACTCTCGGTCTAACCTGGAACCTATTCCCTCCCGTCCTTTCCTGGTCTCTCTTGGCCACCGGATGGTTTGTTTCACTCGCAGTTCTCTCAGAAAAAGAAAATACTCGCCTCATTCTCGTTCCGAAGATCACTATTGCAATAGTCCTGGGCGTCGCGGGAGTGGTTCTGGGTTTCACTTTTTTTGGTGGCATCATCATGCTTCCATTATTGGTTCCTTGCTTCCTCAACCTTGGACTATCAGTTTTCAAAATAGCGACTCCTTCTTGGACGGGTGGTTTCCGATGGGCCGTGCGATTGATGGGTGTGGTCGCCTTGGCAGCATTGAGTTTCTTTTTGGTTTATGACACCAGAAAAGCCGAAGAAATGGACGCAGCCGACCGGATAATGATGTGGGAGGGGTCGGCTCTGAGTCAAAAGGTTTTCAATGAACTGAAAGAGGAGGAGCCCGCCTCCATTGAGATGTACCGTAAAATCATCCGCGAGCATGATGGTTTCTACCTCTGGATGACAGCGCGCCAACTGCAGGAGATCGGAGAACCGGAAATCGATGTGCCTATTCTGATTGAAGCTTACCGGAGCCCAAGGTCGGAAGATGAATATGGGATGGAAAGAGAAGGAATAGAGGAAGCCCTGAGGAGCCTCACCGGGCTGGACTTGCCAGAGAATACTCCTGCGGAAGAGTGGGAACGACGGTGGGAGGAGGTTTCAGGAAGTTCTCCGATCTAGTGGCGTTAACCAATCGCCGTGAAATCACCTGAAGATTGGAGATCGATCCTGACTATCTTGTCCACGTAGGTCTCGAATCATCTCCTCAAAACCATCGTCCACCTCGCCCGGCCACTTGCCAAAAAGTTTCGATGGATCTTTGAGCGGTTGGATACCCTGCTCCTTAGCCAGAGTTTCGAGACTCTTCGATGACTCAGGGTCTTCCCGACGACTAGAGGGTGCTTGCGTCATACTAATAGATCCTTTCTCAACCCTCGTTTAGGCTACACCAGACTCCGTATCGCGTGAATAGTGCCACGTAAAACGAGAACGGGGATACCATTCGAAGGGCTTTTGACCGGGTGATGATTCCACTACCAATAAGTCTGCGCTAGGGTATCGCAATGCGGAAAACTGAAGCCATCAATCGTCGAAGGTTTTTGAAGGATTCAACTCTCTTGGTAGGGGGCATCGGCTTAGGCCAATCAGCGTGGGGACAATCCACTTCCACGAAGACCCCCATCCAAACCCTCCTCTGGTGTTGGGATTCCCGGATGACTTGGGATGATGAACCCAAAAATATTTCGACTAAGATGGCGACAAGCGATCAACCCTTTCCCTACTTGAAACAAGCGGAGTCCTACCAAGTCGGTTTTCGTAGGTTGATCGATTACTGCTCGCAGATCGGGGTGGAAGGGATCATCGTTTGGGGGTTTCTGAGAGATTGTCATGGGGGTGTCGAGGCAGCCAAAGATCTTTGCAAATACGCGCGGGACAAGGAAGTCGCGATTCTTCCCGGGGTCGGGCTCTGTTCTTATGGGGGTTACTTCTTCCAGGGGGACCACCCATTCAATTTACAGACCTATCTCAATCAACACCCCGAGCGAAGGAGTCGCTCGCTCAACGAGCGCGGCGACCGTGAGTTTTACCCTGTTCTCGACCCCTCGCTGGAGGCTAACCACCAATGGTGGCGCGAGGGTCTGGAGTGGATGCTCGACACTTTTGAAGTGGGCGGGATCGATTTCGAAATGGGAGATTTTTTGGTGAACCCTTCGACCGAAGCGGTGAAGGGGCGAAAAAAATTGGCTCTCGATTCGGATGAAAACATTCTGGACTCGATTCTCGCCACCCAAGACCTACTTCCTCGCGCGATGGAGATCATGCCTAGCGGCATCTTCATCAACAGCACCTATCGGGGGTTCCAGCAGATAAAGGATTTCCCCGAAATGAATTATGTCGAGGCACTCCCCGAAGAAACGGTGTGGCAATACACACTCCGTCACATGGTTAAAGATCCAGATTGGGTTCAGCGTTTCGCGAAGGTGCGGTCTCATCGCGTGTACGGATACCTCCATTGGTTCAATGCTTCGACCGGAACCCAGGATCAGGATTTCACCTCTGAGATTGCGAGAGTTTATCCGGGGTTGCACTCACTCGGTTTCGATTTCGCGGGAACCTATGGGGAGATTTCAGCCATCGACAACCCAGTCGCCGACCGGAACTACCGCGCCCAAGTGGCCTGGGCAATGGACCCGAGTCTTTCATTAATCGATTTCGAGTAGACTCCCATTCCCAAGGAAAGGATTCGGAATTGTTCAACATGGATTCCCACCATCAACACTGCGTCATTCCCGCGAAAGCGGGAACCCAGGGAAAGACTATTGCTTTCTCGGGCTCTGGATTCCCGGTCGAGCCGGGAATGACGAGGAGTGGATTCAACACTCTCGTGTGGGTCGTGCTCTTGCTTTCCACCAATGTGACGGAGGCTCAGGAAAGGGTTAAAGAGCGGCCCGAACCTCACATAGAGATCGAACAAAATCACCCCTGGCGTTCTCCCTTCGGTCTGGATCGAATCGGTCAACCTGTTCCCGAGGGTGTCGAGGCTGCTTCATTCGAAGCGGATGCGGTGGCGCGGCCGGTTGAGGTCATCAACCCGGTCGACCTCGGGACCATTCTCGTCCCCGCCGATTGGCTGTTGTTGGGACCCGATCAAGGCGGAACCCTTGAGGTGGCGGCGATCAGCCGTGAGAAGAAGATTCCCAACGCCTCGGTTCTCGCATGGTTCGAGTCCAACCCGGACAATCGCAGCGAGTCTTCAATCGATCTTGAGAAGGACAGAACGACAAGGATTCGATTCCCACTTCCAGATACCTCCCGGTTGGCAATGGAAGACGCACTTAGAGTCGTGATTCAAGATGGCGATGGTGTGGAGATGTGGCATAAATCGATCCCAGTGATGTCCGTTTCCGATCCCCCCGATCTCCCCTCTTTCGGGGCGACCGAAATGAAGTTGAGGTACGATGCTCCCATCTCTCTTCTGAGCCGTGACGGTGTTTTGAGTGAGATGGATTACGATAAGGGCTGGGATGCCGATCTCTATGATGTGGTGGTTTCCCTCCCCAACGGAACCCGATTCGTTTTCTGGAGAGGGGCCTGTTATATCCCGTTCTGGGCGGGCCGTTACAACACCGGATTTTGTTATGAATGGGCCGAAACAACTCCTCCGCCGGATGGGTTTGTCGATTCGGTCGAACCGCTCATGGACAAAGAACTCCGGTATGGTCGGGTCGAGATTGTGGAAACCAGCCAGGACCGAGTTCATGTCCGGTGGACGTATCAATCCTGCGATTTCAATTACAAGGTCTGGGGAGACTCGGCGGTCGAGGATTATGTCTTTTACCCAGACGGTTTCGGAACACGGACCCTCACTCTCACCAGTGAACCAGGAAGAAACTATGAGCTCAGCGAGTTCATCATACTGACACCCAACAACGCTTACCCCTTCGCGACGCTTCCCGAAGATGTCATCGAGATCCTCTTCCTGGATGGCGAGAAACGTGTGATCAAGTTTCCTTTTCCCGAGGGGGTAGATTCCGATCGGTTAAATACTCGAAACCTTCCGGCCATCTTCCGAATTCGTTTGAACAAACAGGAGGAAATGACCGGGGTCTATTTCAACCCGATGGACCGGGATCTCCCACAGATTGTTTTCGGTCCCTTTTACGATCAAGGGATCCAAGTCACCCCGGCTTATTGGGGAAGCCACTGGCCGCTGGCGAGGGCAAGACTACCGGCGGGAGTATCGATGATCGAATCTACCTCACGCCCAGTCACAATAGCTTGATGACCTGGGGGCTTGAGCACCGTCCCAAACCGATCGAGGACCGATTGGTTGAGACGGTGGACACATTGGGACAACCGCGAACCATGCAATTCCGCAAGTGGCGATGGTTGATCGGGATGACCGATCTTTCGGATGAGGCTTTGATCGAGCGGATAAGGATTATGGCTTCAGACCCCACTTTTCTCCAAGGTCCCTGAAGAATCTGATTGGTGCTACACTCAGAATTAATTCCTCGTGGAGGGGATTCCCATGCATACGCTTCGATCGCTGTTGATGATCCTGTTTCTCCTTAATCTTTCGGGCTGCGGTCATCAGAGTCCCCCGGTTGAAAAGACCAAAGCCACCTCCCTTGCGAACGTCATCGCGATTGAATCGGAGGATTGGTGGGCGCTTCGCAATGAGATGGGAAATCATTTCCGTGAATCGATCGAGCGGATTGTGGAGCAGAAACCGGAAGAGGCCGCCACTGAAATTGAAAAGGGAGCGGTCTTCGCTCGGGCAGAAGCGGGGCGCGGAAAGAGTCGCTACCAGGAACCGCTGAGTCACATCTCTGAGAAATTGGATGGAGTTGCCGGGGAAATCCGAAGTGGGAGTGAGGTCTCACTCGAGAGGCTTGGTAAATTATTTGGCCAGACCGAGTTTCTCCTGTCCCAACACCATGTGGAACGGGCACGGACGGCTTACGAGGAGAACAATGCGATCGCGCTCGGACGTGCGATGATCCGGGCGGTCGACGGCCTCGAAAGCGCATACCAATGGACGGGACACAAGGTGACCGAAAGCACAAGATCGGTCTTCCAACAAACTAAATCGACCGCCAACAATTTCATGACCAACGCGAAAATGGTAAAGGACAGTGTCAGTCACCCCTTGAAACCGGTGAACAAAGAGTTCGAGGATTTCGGCAGCAAGATACAATACAAGGATCCGAAAAGAGAATACACCGACATGCACCAGGAAGCGGGAACATCAACGGCGGACGAATGACCTCCAGGAAGCGGTAAAGACTGAGATCACAAGATATGCAATAGGCCCCCCTTATCTAATCGCATCGGGCAAAGATCAACTTCTGCCTCTTTCCCGGGTTGCCAAGATGTCAGTCACATAGAGTCCGGTAATTAGAAGGAGAAGGACCAGCACCAAGGACACAACAATTGTTGTCGCTCCACCTTCCATCTTCTTTTCTTCCTTCTTGATGGAAGAACTATCCAAGCGAGGTTTTGAGGTTGTTGGCGGTGGTTCAACAACAGTATCCGAGGGATGTGCCTCAGGTACGTCCGCGGTAACCCTCGAAATGAGTTCATGGAAGGGACCCGTAATCTCGATCACATTGCCTGAGACACTCACAAAAAGGGTTTGACCATCCACCGCGAACTCAATGTCTTGAAGACGTTTTGTGAAACCTGAGGCGAACACACTAGGCTCTCCACCTTGAGCGGGGACCCACCAAATCTCCTTCGCGTGTTGATCAAGTCCAAAATAGACGTTCCCTGTCAAAGGGTGGATGGTGAGACCGCCTCTGTCCGGAACATTTGGAACAAATGGCTGGACTCTCCCATCAGCGGTTAGGGATACGATCCTACTCATACCGTCGTTCCCTGTGTTTTGATAAACGAATAATTCCCCATTCGGACTAAATGCAACTCGGAGGGGACCATCCGAAAACACACGACCCATTGCGATAGCACGAATGTCTCCATTTGAGGGATCGACTATCCATACTGCCATCTTATCTGGGAAACCGTTGTCAGCGATGATCAATTTTCCCGATTGTCCATCAGGGGAATGGAATTTAGGTGGAGATAAGGCAAGACCAAAGGGACTGAAATTGTTGGGAGCTGGGACCGACCCTCGGTCCAAGAAGCGTGAAGGGAGTCCGCCTTCTGCTGGAATTTTGAAGATCACCCCTGCATTCCCGTCAGCAACAAAGACCGCACCATCGGGATGAAGAAGTATGTCGTCGGGACTTTCGAACGGAGGTCCGATTGTTGAGAATGCGTCGCTGATGTTAAACATGTCGCCTCTCTTGGCGAGGAAAACACCCTGTGGCTCACCTTCGTTGACAACCAACAAGGAGCCGTCGTCTCTTACAGCAATTCCATCCGGCTCTGGTATCCCTGAATAGAACGATGCAGCGGTAAAACCCGTTGGTAATACAAGCTCTACGATATCAGTCTCTTTATCAACCACCTCAGGAG
>JAJDBZ010000397.1 GCA_029261095.1 Candidatus Omnitrophota bacterium
GGCCAGCGTGCAGGCGAGTGGGATCATCAGCGCGTTGAGAACGCTCCAAAACATCGGTATTCGAAATTCGCGAGTTAGATCGAAATTCACCACTTTCGCTTTCATCGGAATGATGAAGATGCGTTCTTCATATTCGGGGAAGTTTGCCAGCAGCGGATAGCCCTGAAAATCGGGAATCACAAGGAACATGTCCGGACGCTCGTCGAGGGCCTTAAAAAGGTTTTCACGATACTTTGCCGCATAAACCGAGCATCCGAAATGGTTGACCGGGTCGCCCGCCACAACGAAGTGAGGTCGCACATGGTCGAGCAAAGGAATATTGTTGACCACCGAATTGCACATGATCCTGAATCCATCGGAAAAGTCATAGTCAAAGGCGGATTCAAGGCTTGGACCATTCCCAAAAACATATGATTTTTTCAAGCCAGTCTCTTTGAGTTCCTCAGCCTGCTTGAGAAACCGTTGCTTGCTTTGATAGCAGACCGCCCGACGTTTGGGAGGGGGGAGTATCCACCATTGAATCTCGCAGTAATGCGCGTATTCCCTACCATGCTCATCGTCGATGGCAACATAAGTCAATCTCTTCCCGAGGAGACGGAGCAGCGACGCGAGACGGTCTCTTCTGCTATCCTTTTTCCAGATGGCGATGTGCCGTGACCTCAAGAGCTTCCAGAAGAGACCGATCTTTCCCTTTAATAGAGAGAGGTGGCCGAGATCTTTTGGCTCCTGACTAACATAAGTTGGACGGTCCTCTTCAGAGGGTGGGTTCTGCTCCTGTGAGGAGACGAACCAGACTCGTTGGAGCCAGGGTTTCTCGTGGGGAATGTACCAGGAAGCCCGGAACCAGTGATCGACGAGGTCTTCGCGCTTATCGAATTCAGGATAATAACAGACCCAGTCGGGGCGCTGAAAAAAGAGCAAGCGCCGGACCCAATTCTTTTCTTCGTTCTCAAAAAGGAAACGACTCCACCTTTTGGCTAGTGTCTCTTGTGGCATTTGATCTCTTCAAACTCGTTTCTTATTGAAGGGGAAATTTTTCCTTTAGGTGAGCGAGAACCCGGTCGGGAACCAAACTGGTCAGATCCCCGCCAAAATAGGCGACCTCTCGAACAATTCTCGAGGATACGAAAACATGGTCCTCGCTTGGCATCAAGAACAATGTCTCCAAGTTCGGGGCCAGACGGCGGTTCATTAGTGCCATCTGAAATTCATACTCGAAATCGGAAACCGCTCGAAGCCCCCGAAGAATGGATTGGCATCCCATCTTTTCGGCGAAATCCACAAGCAAACCTTCGAAGGATTCGACTCGAATATGGGGCTCTTCGGAGAGGCATTCCTCCAACATTTCGATTCTTTCGTCGACACTGAAGAGTGAATCTTTATTACGGTTTCGTAGAACTGCAACCACAAGCTCATCGACCAATTGGAGTCCCCTTTGGACTAGATCAATATGGCCCAATGTTGGTGGGTCGAAAGACCCAGGATATACGGCTCGTTTGATCGACAAGAATTAGTCCTTAATGACCCACATTGCCAAAGAGTATGTAGATTCGAAAATTATCGAATCCCTCAGGTAACTTGTTCTTCCAATTCCTCTTCCTCGACTTCTTCCTTCACCGTCATCGGCATAATGATATGGAGAAAAGTGTCGTCGTCTTCACGCGAGAAATATCCGGCGCCACCCTGTTGAACCAATCCCCAAACCACTTGTCCGGTGCCGACTGCACCTAAGCATTCGAGAAGAAAACTCGCGTTGTAAGAAACCTTCACCGGGTCTCCCGATACGACAGCATCTAACTCGTCATGAGCGTCACCCGCTTCCTGCCTTTCTCCAGTAACAATCAGTTCTCCGTCCCGGGTTTCCAGGTGAACAAGTCGCGTTTTCTCGCTTGCAAGGATGGATGCGCGCCGTACAGCAGCGTTCAGTTGATCGCGATCCGCCCGAACTTCGATCGTGAAGTCAGAGGGAAGTAGCCCCTCATAGGGTGGAAAATTGTCTTCGAGCAGAGTCGAAGCGATGGTGACATTTTCGCAATCGAACAACACACGTTTGTCTCCAACTGTCATGTATAGATTTCCAGAATCGGGGAGCGCTTTCATCAGTTCCTGCGCCGCCCGAGCGGGAATGAGCATCGAACAATCTTCGGCAGGAGGATTCTCCAGAGAGTGTTTGACCATCGAAAGACGACGGCCATCGGTTGCGACCCATCTCGCTTCACCTTTGGTGTGGGTGAACTTGATCCCTCCCAATTGGAACCGTGCCCGCTCATCAGAGGTCGCAAAGACCGACCGCTTAATAGTCTGTGCGGCGATTTCGCTGGCCACCTCGACCACTGGACCTTCGACCTCGGGAAGGAACGGGGGGAAATCTTCCGTGCTGATTGTGTGTAGGCGGAAGTTGGATCTCCCGGCGGATAACTGGAATTCGGAACCCTCGAGAGATAAATCCACCTTCCCATGAGGAATTTCGCGCACCACTTGGCCTAACAGTTTTGCGGGTAATGCGATCTCTCCGGGTTCTGCGCCTTCCACACCCAGACGTACTCGAATACTGATGGATAGATTGGTGGCAAGGATTTCGGCACGTTCCTTCTCAAATCTCAAAACCACATTCTCTACTACTGGATTAGAAATTTTACTCTGGGCTATCCCCTGCACAAGTAAAACTGCTTCCTGAAACTCGGATTGATCGAGCGTCCCTCTCATTGTTTATCCCCTCAGATGAAATTTGGACAGTGATCTTGGCACCCTCGCGGTAGATTTTAAAGAGGGTTTGGTAGAGAATAGGCAGGTTGAGTTTTTCTGGAGAGGAACCCTGTTCATGTCCGCCATTCTTGTCGTTGGGGGCGCCGGTTATATCGGTAGCTCAACCGCGCGATTCCTTAACAAAAAAGGGTTTGATGTGGTTGTTTTGGACAATTTTTCGAAGGGTCACCCCGAATCCGTCCCCGAGAACGCGGTCTTGGTGGAAGGCGACTTGGGAAATCGTGAACTCGTGGGTTCTCTTTGCAGCGAGCACCGGATTCAGACCGCCCTCCATTTCGCCGCATTCACCGAGGTCGGCGAATCGGTGGCCAAACCCGAGCAGTATTTCGACAACAATTCCTTCAAAACCAAGAACCTCCTGGATGGTTTGGTCGATGCCGATGTGAATCAATTCATCTTTTCTTCAACCGCAGCGGTATATGGAGAACCCGTTGAGATTCCTATCAACGAGGGTCATCATCGATCTCCCACAAACCCCTATGGGTGGTCCAAACTTTTTGTGGAGGAAATTCTCGCTTCATATCGCAATGCCTACGGATTGCGATCCGTTTGCCTCCGGTATTTCAATGCTGCTGGGGCAGAGGAGGGTCATGGCGAAGATCACAAACCAGAAGCACACTTGATTCCCTTGGTCCTTCAAGTCGCGCTGCGGAAGAGAGATTCTATTTCCATTTTTGGGACCGATTGGGACACACCTGATGGGACTTGTGTTCGCGATTACATTCATGTTTCCGATTTAGCAATGGCGCACTTTCAAGCCATGGAGTTGTTGGAATCGGGTTCAGCGGGAGGAATTTTTAACCTTGGAAACGGCGAGGGATATTCAGTGCGAGAGGTCATCGAAGCCTCTCGTGAAATCTCGGGTCATCCGATACCCGCGGAAGAAACGGATCGAAGGCCCGGAGACCCAGCACGTCTCATCGCTTCCAACAAGAAAGCGAAAGAGGTTCTTGGGTGGACTCCCTCGCGACCGGGACTCCATGAGATCATCCAAACAGCATGGGAGTGGCATCGGACCCACCCGGAAGGCTACCCAAGACAATGAGTGTTAAAATCGAATCGCTCATTCAAGAGTTCGAAAAGGAATACGGGAAAGGACCCGTTTGGGGTGCCTCAGCACCGGGGCGTGTTAACCTCATCGGGGAGCATATCGATTACAACGGAGGTTGGGTCTTTCCCGCTGCTATCAACCGCGAAACGACGTTATTGGCAGGACCATCCGAAACAGGCAGATCGGTGATCCGATCACTTTCTTACGAAAAACCCTTTGAGTGGGATTCACAGAAAGTTCCGCCCGGCCAGGTCGAGCCTTCTTGGGCCAACTATTTTCTGGGTGCACTCGACCAAATGGCAGAGCGGGGATATGTCCTTCCACCGATCGAGGTGCTCGTGGGTGGGGACGTTCCTACAGCCGCGGGGTTGTCATCATCCGCTGCATTTCTGGTTGGGATTTTTAGTTTGTTCGAAGGGATTTTTGACATTGAAATAGCGGGACCGGATAAAGCCCTCTGGTCCCAAGCCGCTGAACATGCCGACCGTCTACAAATTCGATCCGGGATCATGGATCAATTCATATCGGCCAACGCGGTCGAAGGTCATGCTCTCAAGCTGAACTGTGGCACATTGGATTCCACTCCGGTCCCACTCGATCCCGAACAGTTTTCCATGTTGATTATCCATTCGACAGTTCCTCGCGAATTGATGATCTCAGCCTACAATCAACGCCGTCTTGAGTGCGAATCCGCGCTCGAACATCTGAATAAAGCATCAGGGCTCGACGAACCCTTCCTGATTGGGTACACCACGGATGAACTTGAGCAATTTGGCGTAGACCTCGATGAAACACTTTTCAAAAGAGCTCGGCATGTCATGTCCGAGCAGACCCGAGTCGAAAGATTTGAAGAAGTGTTGGAAGAGAATCGTTTAGAAGAAGTGGGGGATTTATTAACGGAATCCCATATGAGCCTGCGCGATGACTATGAAGTTTCATGTCCCGAACTGAATGCCATTCAAGAGAT
>JAJDBZ010000398.1 GCA_029261095.1 Candidatus Omnitrophota bacterium
CGAGATTCTTTCCGAACCGAAGTTGGGGTTGGGCATGATGGTAGTAGTCCATCAACACTTTTGGCCTTTTCGGAATCTCGGGTGTGAGAGGTTCCACCCCATAGGCTGATTGAGTGAGGAGGGAAAAGGCGAAGACGGCCAGCCAAACAATCGATATCGTTCCAGGTGATAAGGATAATGAGCGCATCGTAAAAACCTCAATTGACCTGAGAGAAAAGAGTTCTTATGCTCGTCCGAATAGCATGGCATCCCCAATGCGACAAGGCAACCTTCCGTTTTATCATCGGTCACGGACTCCGGTTTTGGGGTTCGGTTCGTTCCTGATGCCTCCTTTTCTCATTGCGCTCTCTCTTGTTTTCCACCCTGGAGGAATCTCTCAGGCGTTCGAAGCGCCTCAGGTTCCGGGTTTGAAGATCACCGTCGGAGAAACGATTCCCATTCCCTGGGCGGTCGGGGCAGTGGTCCACCGTATGCCGGATGGCCGCTTAGTGTTGCCTGCCGATGGGAAGGAGAGCGTCTGGTCCTCGGATGGGGGTCTGACTTGGGAAAAAGGACCTCGTGGACCCTCGGACAAGACCGTCATCAACCTTTCGAATGGAGACATCGTTTCGCTCTCCCGTACCAGTATCAAAAGATCGGAGGGAAAGTACCGGCTCCGGTCCACCCGCTCGAGCGATGGGTGGAAGACCACCGAGGTAGTGGATGCAATTCTCGACACACCTCTCGCGACCGCAACCGGCGGTGATGCGGGCGATCGACTGGATGGCCTGCTCATGCATCATGGCATCCTTGAACTGGAGAGCGGCAGATTGCTCGCGACTCTTTATGGCAACTATCAAGGAGACAATCTTCTGGCGCTCGGTTACCCAGTCGAGTTCAACTTCCGAAAGTACAGGACCCTTGTCGTCTCCTCCACAGACGAAGGAAGGACCTGGGGCGATCCGGTCACTGTCGCCTATGACCGCCAACTCGCACGCGGGAACGATCCCGATTCGAGTGTTCACACAACAACAGTTGTCCCTGCGGTTACCCAGGAGGGCTTTTGCGAGGCGGACCTTGAGCGTGCATCCAATGGAGATCTGTTGTGTGTCATGAGGAGCGGAGGCCGAATCGGAATTCCGGGAGTCCCCATCTATCCCACTCCCTTGTACCTTTCTCGGTCGACCGACGAAGGCGACACCTGGACTTCGCCCATTCCAATCGCCGACCGTGGGGTGTGTCCCTATCTGAACGTCCTCGATAACGGTGTATTGGTCTGCGCTTATGCCCGGCCAGGTTCCTGGTTGATTTTTTCGGACGATGACGGCGAGACCTGGAAGGGCGCGTTTGAAATTGGCCCAAGCGACTCCTACTGCAACGCCATTGAGGTGGCACCCAATAAGATACTGGCACTTTACAGGGGAGAGGCCGACGAATCGGCCGAGGTGCATTCCCGATTGGTCGGGACTTTTTTCACCGTGGAACGAAAGTGACACCTCTTGTCCCGGTCCCCTCGCCCTCGGTCCCCAATTCAAGTAGCTGAAGGGGTTTCTCGACCGGGGGGGTTTGGCATCCGGTCCGAGAGCCATTATCCTTCGAGCCAGTTATCCTAACTCTGTGATTCTGTTGTCTTAGGTGGAGGAATAGAAATGGCTGAAGACCCATCAGTAGACTTGGTGAAACTCCCACTAGTCGGAGAAATCGATCCACAAGCATTGGCCGAAGAAAAAGCTCTTCTTGAAGCCGCAAACCAAGGGGGAATGGGCGCAAAACTAGGCGCTTACACCAAACTCTCCGGCCCGGGATGGCTACAAGGGGCTATGACCCTTGGCGGTGGTTCCGCCGCTTCATCGCTCCTGCTCGGGACCCTTGGCGGATACAAATTCTTGTGGGTTCAGCCAGTTGCCCTGGTCACAGGAATTATCATGCTGATGGCGATCAGCCATCTGACACTCTCGATCAAGACCCGCCCGTTCGAGGCCATGTCCAAATACACTCACCCTGCTTTTGCCTGGGGGTGGGCGCTCGCCAGTCTGCTCGCAAGCATTGTCTGGTGTTTCCCGCAGTTCAGCCTGGCTGAATCCGTTGTCCGGGACATCGCCGGACAGATGGGATATGAGAAGTCGGCTGCGATCACCTGGGGTTCTTCTCTCATCATCCTGGGATTCACGCTTTTCATCACGTTGAACTATGGTAAAAGCCAACGCTGGATCAAGATGTACGAGCTTGCACTGAAGCTGATGGTGGCCACCATTATCATTTCTTTCTTCGTCGTCATTATCAAAGTGGATGTGGATTGGGCAAAAGTGGTGGGCGGGTTCTGTGGATTCGCTATGCCACAAACCGCCAATGAAATTGGGGTGGTCATCTCTGCCTTTGCCACTGCGGTCGGAATCAACATGACTTTCCTGCTTCCCTACAGCCTGCTCGCCAAAGGGTGGGGGAAAGAGCATCGTGGCCTCGCGAAATTCGATTTATGGACCGGACTCCTCATCCCCTTCGTTTTCGCCACATCTCTCGTGGTCATCGTTTCGGCAGTCATGCTTCATGGGACTTTCGACATAGCCAACAAGAAGCCGAACGCCGTTGACCTTGCTGTCACTCTCGAACCCCTGTTCGGACCGGTCACCAGTCACTTCATTTTTGGTTTGGGCATTCTCGGTATGACCATTTCCACCATCACACTCCTCATGTTGGTTTCCGGTTTTATCGTCAGCGAAATTTCTCACGGCCAGTCACGAAGAGCTTTTATGGTAGGCGCCACTCTTCCCGCCATTGGCGTTCTTGGACCCGGTCTCTGGTCGACCTACGGGTTTTGGATGGCCGTCCCCACCTCCAACATTTGCTTCTTCTTTATGCCGATTGCTTACATGGCTTTTCTCATCATGATGAATCGCAAGGGGCTACTCGGATCGGAGATGCCGACTGGCGGGAAGAGAGTGATTTGGAATGCCGCAATGGCCTCGGTTTGTGCGATTGTTACGTTCGGCGGTTTTTACAAAGTCCACTTCGGACTGGACAAAGCGGGAAGCTGGGGTCTTGCCAGCTGGGGACTCTGGTCCTGGCTCTATGTCATCGTCATGGCAGTTTTCTTCATCTGGGGGATCATTGTTTTGATGAACCCACCACGAGAGGAAACCGCTTGAAGAGATCTCGGTTACTGATTGTCTCCTGCGCCGAGAATCCCTTCTGGGCGCAACTTCAGGAGGAATCCTTTCCTCCGAAACGGTCCGAAGAGTTTGGATGTATGAACGAAAATCGCGAAGTCCGACAGCGGGAAGGGATTCCCGCGGAAGTGGGATCGAGAAAGGATTCTCGATCCAGGAAGTTAAGTTCCCCCGCTCCGCAATGCGGGGAGGGGGTTAGGGGGTGGGGTTTTGAAATCCATGAGAATCCTCATCCTCGGATATGAACTCCCTCCCATCGGCGGAGGCACCGGCCAGGCGCTAGCCCACCTTGTCGAGGAATGGAATGACCTTCCCGATGTCGAAATCGAGATCTGGACTGCGGCCCCTCCCAGGGGTGTGAATCGGATCCTCCCCAATGGCGTTACCACTAGAGAATTCAAATGCTTTAAGAAACAAATCCACTTCTGGCGAGGGATCGAACAATTCACACTACTGTGGAGATGCTGGCGGGAGACCCTGGGAGACAGCCCTCCTCCCGACGTTGTCCTTGTCTGGGGAGGTTGGCCACTCGGTCTGCTTCTCCTCGGGCGTTTGAACCGCTTCCCCTCCGTCGTCGCTCTTCGTGGTTCGGATGTTCCCGGATTTAACACGCGTACATCCGGGGGACTTTGGCAGGTGCTTGCGAGAAGGGTCTGGAATATTGCCTCCGCTGTTACCGTAAACAGCCCTGCACTGGAGACCTTGGCGAAGAAGACCACTCCCGATCTCCAATTCGAAATCGTTCCCAACGGCGTCAACCTTCAATCTGTCACACCCGCCCCATCTGTCCTTCCCGCGAACGCGGGAATCCAGGGCAAAGTCCCCGCAGGCCCTCCCCCTCGATTCCCGGTCAAGCCGGGAATGACGCTTGGCACTGATCAATCGGAAAGAATCGAATGGGACCCGATCCGTCCAATTCGGATTTTATCGGTAAACCGCTTGATCCGTCGGAAACGCGTGGAGATGCTGATCCAGGCGGTGGCATTGCTCCCTCCCGAATGGTTTCCGCGACTCCAGGTGCAAATCATTGGCGAGGGTCCAGAAGAGCACCGTCTTCGCACAGCGGTCAAAGAGTTTGCATTGGATCCGGTCATCGAGTTTCTTGGGGAAGTTCCCAGCGAGGAGATGCCGGGGTATTACGAGGATGCAGATTTCTTCGTCCTAGCCTCCTCGGCGGAGGGTCTGTCTAACGCCTTACTTGAGGCGATGGCCTTCGGTCTCCCTTGTTTTCATGCCACGAAGACCGGGTTCGAGGAGATCGACGCTGTCACCGTCCAATTTCGCTCGGCTCAAAGCCTCTCCAAGAAATTGCTCAACCATCTCGAACGACCGAGCAAGGCTTTCCGCCGTGGGGACGCGAGCAGAGAGGTCGCGCAAAAACAGACCTGGCGGAGAGCCGCCGAAAGTTACGACGCGCTGCTCCGCCAGATAATCAAGAAAACAAATTCGATCAATCTGTGAATTAGGGTTGTGGAGAGGTTGGATAGAATCCGCTGACCCGCTCCCAGAAATTGACACAGTAATTTCCCGTTCTTAGTTCTCCTCCCAGAGTCATGATGTCGCCCGAAGACTTTGTTCCATTGGTGGGCGTGTAATCGTGCCATCCCAAGAAACTCGTACAAGGGTCCACTCCCACGGGATGGCACAAGGGCCAAGGATCTCCGCATGGAAAGTCATCCCCAGTATCGGGTCCGAAACTCGCCAATCCAAACGCGTGAATCTTTGGAGTGAGAAAAGATGCAACAACGGGGCGAGGTCCAGTGGAGGCCATCTCCCATCCAATTTCTCCATTGATCAGACCGCTATCAGTCGCGAAGGGTTCAAGCGGAACTTCTGAAATATAGGCGATGGGGGAGGTCAACTGCTTGAGTCCTTGTTGAGAATTATCATCAGGATCGTGGTCGGCTGGGTACATACCAAAATCGATTCGATACTCCTCCATGGCTATTCCGATCGTCCGGCCATTGCCTTGTGCTTGAACCACTCTGGCCCGAATTTGGGCTTCGAGAAAATTGGGTAGAGCAATCGCGATCAGGATGAGGATAATCGCAATGACTATGAGGAGTTCGATCAGCGTGAATCCCTCTTTCCTTTTGAAACAATTATTCCAAATCATACTCTGTCCAGAACTCCTTACATTTTAGAATTTCATCTCAGTATCAAGACCTTCGTTTTAGAAGGCAAAAACTGGTTGACTACTTAATCCACTTTTGATTACACTGTTGGATAGAATATCCAATATCCGTTATGTCATGTCAAGAGATCCAATAGTACTAGCGTGATGAATTATCACGCTAAGATGAGAAAACAAGGCTATGAAAGAATCGATGACTGTAACCCAGAAAAGGACCAACCCCGGTTTGATTGAAGAGACTCGAGGCGACGCGTTGGTCCGAATT
>JAJDBZ010000399.1 GCA_029261095.1 Candidatus Omnitrophota bacterium
TCCGCCGCCAGCGCCGCAACAAAAACTCTCCTCACGGGTCCGTTCCATTTCCACCACTTCGAGCCCGGCCGCCTTAATCAAGTTTCGTGGTCCCTCGTAGACATCGTTGTGACGCCCCAGGTAACAAGAATCGTGGTAGACCGTGGAGACACTCTCCCCGTTCTCCATCCCTTTCAACCGACCTTCCTTGATGAGGCCGTCGATGTAGTCGGTGTGGTGGATGACTTCGTATTTTCCGCCGAGTTGTGGGAACTCGTTGGCGATGGTGTGGAAGCAGTGGGGGCAGGTGGTGATAATTCTCTTGACTTCATGGCTATTGAGGGTTTCGACAGCCATCTCCGCCAGGGTCTGGTACAAGTATTCATGCCCGATCCTCCGCGCCGGATCGCCACAACACTGCTCCTCGGAGCCGAGAATGGAAAAAGTCACTCCCGCCGCGTTTAGGATTTTGACCAGTGCCTGGGTGGTCGGTTTGGCTCGAACATCAAAGGCTCCTGCGCACCCCACCCAAAGCAGGACCTCTGGCTGAGGTTGTTCGGCGACCGTTTTGACATCGAGATCTTTGGCCCAATCAGCGCGTTTGGTGTTGTCGAGCCCCCAGGGGTTACCCGAGTTTTCGAGGTTGACCAAGGTGACTTGCGCCTCCTCGGGGAAACGGCTTTCCATCATCACAAGCGATCGCCGCAAGTCGACAATGGCCGGGATGTGTTCGATACCGATAGGGCATTGGTGCATGCACGCGCCGCAGGTGGTGCAGGACCAGAGCTCGTCCTCGGTGATGGTGGTGTCATAGACCGCGTCGAGTTCGCCCACCTCTTGACCGTTCGATTGGGCCAGTGCGACAGGTTCCCAGGAATCCTTGATCGATTGGACAATCCGTTTCGGGTTGAGTGGTTTGCCGGTGATTGTGGCCGGACAATGAATCTCGCACCTTCCGCAACTGACACAAACATCCGAATCGAAGAGGGTTTTCCAACTAAACTCGGTGACCTTTGTGACACCAAAGGTTTCAGCCTCTTCCATGTTGGCGATTGGCTGCAGGGTTCCATAAGACCCGAAGGGGGCGAAGAAGATGTTGGCGAGTCCGGTAATCGCATGCCTCAATACTCCCCACCCGAACCCGAGAATGAGCCAGAAGGAAAGGACCCCGTGAAGCCACCAGATGACCGCGTGTTGAACCTTTGGGGAAACCGCCATTGTGGGCAGTGCCTTAGAGGTCAGATATCCAACCGGAGAGGCCCATATCTCTAGCGAGGACTCCGCCTCGATGATCGAATCTCCCTCCACCACAAAAGCGGAATGGGCGATTCGTGCCCCCTCAATATAGAATCCGGAAATTGAAACGATCAACAAGAGCCAAACCCACTTCGTGTAACCCGGGTCTTTTCCGAGGTATTCCGGTCGGGTCACGTAGCGCCGGTAAAGCGCCATCGCGCAGCCGACAATGACCATCAGCCCGGCGATATCCAGGATAAATGAAAAGACCTGGTAAAAATTCCCATAGAGAAACGCGACCGGTTTGAGCCCGAGAAGAATCTGCCCAATGTCCCGTTCGATGGCAACCAGACAAGTGCCGATGAAGAGAAGAGCGAATCCGACGAAGATGAGTGAGTGAAAGGTTCCAGCATATCCATGGCGCGCGACATGACTCTGGCCCAAGCCACTTTTCAGAACTCGACCGAGACGCTCCACCGGGCGATCCCACCGAACTTCTTGTTTACCAACCGCTTTCCAAAGTTGAAAACGTTTATAAAGTCCGAAAAGGAGGGTGGCAACAAGAATGAAGCTAAGTGGAATGATAAAAGGTTCGACATACTCGACATTCCAATAAATGGGACGAGTCAGGTGGGTTTCCATCTGGCGCTCCTAAATGGGTTTTCTTGGCATCAATGTTCCCAAAAACTCTCCTCGGTGCTCGCGCCGGATTTTTGAATCCGGTGCGCGATTCGTCAGGAGTTGTACTCCTGCGAATCGTCCCTGTGGGAGTGCAACTCCCGTCGAATCACGATCCGGAATCGGAGTTCCGGATCGAGCACCCATTCGGTTTTCAGCTCAACAGTTTCTTGAACTCCTCGGTCAGTGCCGGGACCACCTCGAAGAGGTCTCCGACAATGCCGTAATCCGCGATTTCAAAAATCGGGGCATCGGGGTCGGTATTGATCGCCACAATGCATTTAGACGTAGACATCCCGGCTTTGTGTTGAATCGCGCCGCTGATACCACAGGCGATGTAAAGCGAGGGGCTGACCGTCTTTCCGGTTTGGCCGACCTGGTGAGAGGGGTGGATAAACCCTGCCAATACCGCCGCGCGCGAGGAACCGAGTGCAGCGCCCAATACATCGCAGAGCGGTCGCAGTGTGTCGAACCCTTCCGGACCTTTGACTCCCATTCCACCCGAAACGACTATGTCCGCTTCAGTGAGGTCGACCTTTCCCGCGGCTCGCTCGACCACTTCCTTAACCGTGGTTCGCAACTTTTCGGCGCCCAACGGAATGTCTAGTTTTTTGACCTCGGCCGCAGTCGCTGAAGGTTCGGCGGAGGGATAGGAGTTGGCTCGAATCGAGAGGACATAGTCCTCTTCTTGAATTTCGATCGTCTCGTAGGCTTTCCCGGCGTAGATCGGTCGCTTGAATGAAGGTTTCTCTCCGGTCGATTCGGTGTTCACCACATCGGATACCATCCCGAGGCCAAGACGTTGCGCAATACCCGGTCCGATGTCTTTCCCAATGGAGGTGTTGCCCACGAGGAGGACACCCTTCAATTCTTGCATCGCCCCAACAATCGCCGAGGCGTACCCTTCCGAACTATACTCGGCAAGCGACGCATCATCTACAAACACGACGTGATCGAAACCGAGTTTGGCGGCCTCGGGTGCGAGCCTTTCGCTTCCCTTGCCGATCAGGATCCCTCGAAGTTTTCCGCCACGCGCCTCTGCCAGTGGCCGACCCGCCGTGACCAGCTGGGGGGTCACCTTTCGGATTTCATCGTTTTGTATTTCAACAAAGACATTGACATCTTGGGACATCGAATTCTTTTCTCGCTTTCGTTAATCGTCGTGTCGTATTCGAGGTGGTATCAGACCACCTTGGCTTCGTTCCTCAATGCTTGAACCAATGCAGCGGCGGCCTCCGCTGGAGTTCCTTCGAGCATGTTCGCGCCGGTCTTAGCCGGCGGAAGTTCAAACTTGATGGCTTTAGTCTTGGGACTTCCGAGATCCACCCCTAATTCTCCGATCGCCTTAGTCTGAAGCGGCTTTTTCTTCGCCTTCATGATGTTCGGAAGTTTGGGGTAGCGTGGTTTGTTAAGACTCTTATCGGCGGTGACCAATGCGGGGAGTGGAACCGAAACGACCTCGGTCCGACCATCCGCTTCTCGCCATCCGGTCACTTCCCCTTCGCCAACCTCGATCTTGCTGACCACATTGATGTGTGGGATGTCGAGGATCCCAGCAATGCGAAGCGCCACTTGCGCAGAATTGTCATCGACAGAGGTGAACCCGGCGAAGAGCAGGTCGAATTCAAGACCCTTTAGCACAGAGGCGATCGCCTCCGCAATGGCGGAATCGTCAAGTTCTTCATGCCCTGTGTTGTCGATCAAAATGGCCTCGTCCGCTCCCATTGCCAGACATTGTCGGGAGGCATCCTGTGAGGTGGGAGGCCCCAGAGTGACCACGGTCAACTTCTCGGCCTTTCCCGCTTCCTTCAGAAGAATGGCTTCCTCAACTCCAAACTCGTCGTAGGGGTTCACCACTTTTTTTACCCCGGCGTCAGAGATCTTCCCTGAACCGTCAAGGGCGATCTTCGCCTCTGTGGTAAACGTCTGCTTGGCTAATGCAACAATCTTCATGATTTCTGATCCTCTAAAATTTCACGGGGCGGTGTTTCAAGCCGCCCCGATTGTAAACCATTTGGTGACAAAAATCTTGCCGTAAGGAATCAAATGACCGCGAAGGGGTAATCCTCCCGCTGGATGGCCGCTTGGGCGATCCGACGGCCGATTTCCACTTGGTTGACATGGGGCCATTTTGAAAACTTCCTGAGGATGGACAAGTTAGTCCGTCTTGAGTCATCCTCAAAATAGCCATCAATCAGATTCTTCGAACAATCTTCGATGATTGCCGTCGAAAGCGCCATCTGGTAACGGGCCACATCCTCGTGCGAACTCGCGTTGGCATCTCCAGCCTGAACCCGCTTGACCGCGCGGAGGTAGGTCGATTCCAGCGCATAGATTTGGGTGATGATATCCGCCATCCAGGCCAGCGCTTCCTGCTCGCTGGTCAATTTGTCGATCTCCGGCATGAACTTCTGAGTCAGCACTCCGCTTACAAATAGCAGGATGCGCTTGGCGTTGAAGACTGCCTCGGCAACATCCGACAGCGGTTTACCATTTCCTTCAAAGGGATCGAGCGGACTGAGCACCGCTTCCTGAATTTTCTGCACCTCGGGGATGAGCGCGAGTCGCCCTTTCATGGCGCGACCGAAGAGGTAACCGCTAATGTTCAGGCGGTT
>JAJDBZ010000400.1 GCA_029261095.1 Candidatus Omnitrophota bacterium
GCCACTTCCCGCACATGAGTCGATCCTTTACTACCTTCTTGGCTGGATTACCTTTTCTCTTGTCCTCCTTCTACCCTGGTACGGACAGTTATTCACTGAACAGACCTACCGAAGCCATCACCTGAGTCGGGAACAAAAACATTGGCTTCCACGGTTGTTGGCGGCGATCCCAATGATTATTGTGACGATGCACTATTTGGAGAGCTCGTCGGTTTACGAGATCGATTTCTATCCGGTTTATCTGACTCCTCTTCTCTTCGTGTTGGCATTGGCGATCTTGCGCTTTGCGAGACCAACTGGAGATGCGAGATTTAGGTGTTACACGATTGATGCTCTCGGTTTTCTCGCGCTCTTCTTTTCGCTTTCCTCGATTACCGTATCGAGTGTCGCCATTCCGGAAGATCGGAACCTGATCGCGGAATGGCTCCGATCCACCATCCCATTGGCGATTTCCGGGATGGCCTTGGTTGCGACTTACACATTTTGCTATTGGAAGTTCGCCTACCGCCCGGCCCTTTATCGCATCGGTCTTCTCGCGGTGGCTGGAGTGCTATACCTCGCCATGCAGAGCGGCTGGGCTTATACGACAGGGCGTTGGACTTACATCCATGCGATGGAGTACCCACGCTTGATCTTGTTCTTGATCTCCCCCGCCCTCATCGCACTCGCATACCGAATTCCAAACTTTTGGTTATGGTTCGTCGAATCCATTGTCGGCATCTTCCTCCTGATGAGTTTTCTCCCCGGAAATCTAGCGCATTGGTTCGTGGAGATTTTTGAACTTTCCTTCCTGGCTGCGATGATTCTGTATCACCGGTTTCCCGACCCACGCAATGAAAAAATCGTGTTCGCCATCCTAATGGCCGCCTTTGGATTCGGAAGGTTGGCCTACGATCCATCGGGATGGGCGCTTTCCATCGTCATTGCCGAATCGATTGGGCTGATATGGGTGGGATACCGACTTTCGATTCGGGGATATCTGTGGACCGGCTGCCTACAGGCGATGGCACTGCTTTCCTATGGTGTTTATCGCGCACAAGAAATTTTCAGCCCCGGATACCTCGTTCTCATCATCGGATTGACCCTCTTTTTCATCGGAACCGGGGTCACTTTTAACAAGAAACAAATACTCAGATGGTTTGATTGAGCGTTCCATGAACAGTCGGAGAATCTTACCCTCGTCATTCCCGCGCAGACGGGATTGAGGGGGGTAGGGCCGCAGCCTCTGGATACCCGCTATCGCGAGTATGACAGATCTATCTGGTCCGATGATTTGATGAGTGTGCTGGCGGAGTTGACAGGTTGATTTTGGCCAAAGACAGGTCGCGGGTGATCATCCCCGCGGCTGCTCCGCCTTATTGGTCCAGACGCTGGACCTCTCCCACTGTCTTCGGCCAGCCATCGAGCGAACTGGCGACAGCCGCGAAACAAAGTGCCAGCCCGTTGAGGTTCTCTTCGGCGTTGTGGGAGGGTGCTCGGTCCTCTTCGATGGCACAGAGCAGTTCGCCCATCGTCCCCTCAAACCCGTTCTTGAACCAGGTTCCCTCGAGCTCGGGACGATACCACCCCGCTTCAGTGTGTACTTGCACCTCCTGCTCCGAAAGACTAGGACCAAAAGACCGCGCCGTCCCATGGGTTCCCACCACCAGAGTCCGATCTTGTTGTCCAAGTTTGGTGCTCCCGTTCAGACAAAGTGTCGCCTGCGCTCCATCGAAGTCCATGAGGACATGTCCAACAAGCGGTTGTTTGGATTTCTGATGAGGGCTTTTACGGACACTGGCGAGGACCCTTTGCGGTTCTTTCCGTTCCAAAAAACAACAGGTCATGTCGAACCAATGAATCGCGAAATCGTAAAGCAAAAGATGCTGGACTTCGTTAAACACAGTGTCCGCCACCCAATCGTGATCCCACTGCAGCGAGAGGTCGACCGAGACGATCTCGCCCAAGGCTCCGGATTGGATGACTTCACGGATGTAGGCGAAGTGAGGCGACCATCGACCGTTTTGGTTGACCGCCAGATACCTTCCCGCTTCCTTGGCGAGCTGGACCAAACGCCTTCCCGCCTCGATATCGACCACAAAGGGTTTTTGGGAGAGGACATGTTTCCCCGCCTTCAACGCTGCTTCGATAATTTCAACACGCTCTTCGGGGTGGGTCGCGATATCCACCACTTCGATATCGGGGTTTTCCAGGATCTTGCGATAATCCTCATGAACCACAGCTTCGGGGTAGAACTCCTTCCGACGGGATTCCGCGCGGGAGGGGTCGATGTCGCACATCGCGGTGATTCGGTAACCTTGACTCCGGTACGCTTTCAAATGGTACTCGGTGATGCCGCCACACCCGATGAGCCCGATCGCGGGCGAATACTTCTTCGGTTTGGGAGGCAGATAGGGAAGAGAAGGCGCCGCGATCTCCTTGTAATCTTTCACCAGTGAGAGGCCATAATCTTGTTCGTCGCTCATCTCACTCTCCCACCAGTGGGAGGGTTCGTTTTTCCTCCGCGCTTTTGTAAGCAGTGTCCACAATCTGCTGACCGATCCGACAGGTCGACGGCGAAAGCGGTCCCTCGATTTCTTTTCCGGTTTCCAGGCAATCGATGAAATACTGAACAGGATTCTGGGACGGCGGTTCGAGATGGTCGACCGAATAATCTTTACCTTCGGGAAAATCCTTGTTCTGAATCCGAATCGTCGACTCGTAATCGTAACTGCTGATAGTCCCTTCGGTCCCCCTGAGCACAAACCCACACTTAGGTTGAGGCTGATGAGTCCAGGGATCAGTATAGGTTCCCCACCGCGTTTCGAACTTCGAAAGCGCGTTATCGTATTTGGCGATGGTCACACTATGTTCATCCACCTCAAGACCGGGCGGGAGATGAGTCATGCAGGTCACCTCGGTCGGTTTCTTCCCGTCATGGAACCATGTTCCAAGCGTGGTTCCATACCCCAAATAGTCCAACAACGACCCTCCCCCTTTGTCCTTCTGATAGAACCAACTCTTTGATTTCTCCCCGGCCGCACGCTCGGAGGTTTCCACTTTGTCGGCCACATGAAACAACGGTCCCCGGTTGCCATCGTAGTAATGAACCTCAATGACACTGCCGATTCGACCTTCATCGACAAACCGTTTCGCAGTCCGGTGGGAGGGATACCAAGCGAGCGGCCAGTTGATGGCCAGTTTCTTCCCGGTCTTCTCGACCGCCGCGATCATCCGGTCCGCTTCCTCCAGAGTTGCCGCAAATGGTTTCTCCATCAGGATATCGAGTTCGTATTCGGAAACTTTCTCGGTCCACTCGGCGTGACGGGCCGTGGCAGGGCAGAGAAGAACAAGATCCGGTTTCGACTTCTCGATGCACTCGCGGTAGTCGGTGAATACTTGGTCCTCCGGAATCGAAAAGTTCTCGATCGAGGTCTTCATTTCAGAGGGATCTTCGTGACAAATCCCCACAATCTCGGCGTTCGGGTGATCGAACACCATACGCAAGTTGTCGCCCATATGAAGGTGATCGAAGTTGATTCCCGCGACTCTCCAGGTTTTGCTCATCGGACACCCTCCATCCGGGATTGAACCTCCTCCCACTGCTTCAGCCCCACCTCTTTCACCTTTTCGTCGGGCCATTTCTCCAGGAACTCATAACAGGGGTGGTGATGTTCTTTGTAAGGATTGTTTCGAGCGGCGTTGTAACAGGCGATGAACATCCACCGGGGATGGTCGCTCGTGTTCTGCGCCGATCGATGGAACAAGTTGCAGTGGAAGAAAAGCGCGGTCCCGGGTTCCATCTCCACATAGTCGATGGAGAGACGTTCCAAGATCTTTTCCATCCGCTCCTCGTCCGCCCCGGTCTGGGTTCCTGTCACACCATGATCGATTCGCCCTAGAAGATGCGACCCCGGAATGACTTGAAGGCATCCGTTCTCTTTGGTGGAGCGATCGACCGCCACCATACAACTCGCCAGGAGCGGGAAGAGGCAACCGTTGTTGTACCAGTACCCATAATCCTGATGCCATTCCCAAGCACCCCCGACCTTCGGTTCTTTCATGGTCATCTTATGGTGGTAGTGATAGACCTCTCCCCCCAGCAATTTCTCCATCGTATCCACCATCCGATGGGAGCGGACGATGGAGCTGTAGATGTCTTCCCGCAGTTCGTTACGGACCGCAATCTTGGTGATTTTCCCATCCTTATCGAGCGGCCCGGTGGCATCGGCCTCCAGCTCCCGATCCGCACGCGCGATCTTCCTTAGCAGATCAACCTCTTGTTCATCGAAAAGATCTGGAACCAGGACATAGCCTTGATCCTCATAGACTTGTAACTGCTCCGGGGATATATGAAAGGGTTTCATCAGGTGTCTCCGCGAGATTCCATGAAAAATGTAAACACCAACTGCGGTATTCTAAGGACTATTCGGGAGAGGGAGAAGAGGTCAATCCTCTTATCCCGAATGTTGAGTGGGAGCCCTTTGCGGGGGATGCTCAGAAGAAAAGATCATGCCACAAGACTATGGGTTGTGCTCCAGCTTCCATTGCTTCATGAATTCAAGAAGGTCGAGGTGGTTAATCTTATCGTCGCTGTTGAGATCGACATCGGGGTCCATGGCCACCTGTTTGGTTTCGGAGCACATATCGATGATTTGAACATTGTCGATAATCTCTTCGGTGACGAGACTATTGTCCCGGTCTTTCAGGTATCGGAGGAAGCTCGGAAGGAAGTGACGGAAACGGAGACGGACCGAGACTGAGAGCGGCCCCGATGCAGTCGAGGGTATCGGGATGTTGTAGACTTGGGTTACTGGCTCGAAGGGTTTCAATGTTCGATTGTTGTTAAAATGATTCGTCTTCCCAAACGGGAGGTGCGTTTCATGATGGCCCCCCTCCTCGTCGATGTACTCGAAATGGTTAGTGAAAGTGACCAGATGCTTATCTGGCCCCTCCACCTCGATGTAAGGCTCGACCGGCGTCCCATTTGAATCGTCATGAGCAAATGCAAACCCTGCATTTGCCCACTCCTCATCATGATCTCCATCTCCATCTGGATCGATCAGGAACTGGCCTGTGTCAGGATCGAATCTTCTTAAATAACCGGTTGCGAAAACTTCCTGACCTCGGCGATCGGTGACAACAGCTTCGATCCAAATCTGACGTTCCTGGGAGAATCCGGCAACGACATTATGACCCGCTCCCACATTGGTGAGAGTGACACTCAGTGGGAAGTTTTCTCCTGGATCGATCTCGTCGGGAGTCCCATCAAGGGACATCTCTACTGCGCGCTGCAGCAAGAGTTTTCGTCGCTGGTCGAGTCCTTTTGGGAGTCCGTTCTTATCGGGAGTTGGATCGTCTTGGTTCGGGAAATCGATCAAGGCGATATCGACGCCAGTGAAGTAGTGTGTTGAAACTCGCCTTTCCTTAAGTGGCTCGTCTCCGCTGCCTTGCACTGCTGCGAGATCGATCGGATATTCTCCGACACCACCCACAGGGAAGAGCGACATATGACAATCCTGGCAAGTGACCACGCGTCCTTCCACGAGTGGATGATGGGCTTCGACTTGATCTCGGAGAGGGTGATCGAGTTTGACATATGGACTATCCCTGAACTCGGTAAACAAATTTTCGAGACGGAGAAATGGATCTCCGGTGACCACATCCTCTTCGAATCCAATCCGGACATCGTGACAAGCCCCGCAGAGCATGTCCCCATTCATGTATTCATAAGAACGAGTACTGACCGCGTGGAAGGAGTTCGTCACTGGATCATCCAAGGGTCCCCGTCGCATCCCCGTTCGGGTGTCGAGAACAATCGAGGTATTCGCGATCCCATCCCCCAGTTTTCCTTCTTCAAGAGATTCCGATTCATCTATAGAAGAGACTCGGTGACAAGAATCGCAGGAGACTCCACGCTTACTCACTTCGGAAAGGGATTCCCTGACAGGCCTTACCGAGGCATCGTCAAAGTAATCCGGAAACTCTTCTAACAGTTCCGCGGTCGGGGAGTGACATTTACTACAGAAATTGGCCTGCTCCCCGTTGTTGGCGAATTTCCCTTTGGTGGCTTTGCGGACCACCATTTCGAATGTGTTGAATGTGGGGGAGATGGCACCGTATGCGTGACTAGAACTCGACCACTCCTCATATTGGCGGGGGTGACAGGCCTGGCAGGTCTCCGGGTCGGCGAAATTAACATCGATGATCCCCTTGTGCGGGTCATCGCCAGCCATCGCTTGAAAAGCGATTCCTCCCATTATCAGGAGGAGCCGAGGAAAGAAGTTAGAAATCGATCTTCGCATACTAAAAACAGCCTTACCCTAATGTAAATCTCAGCCCACCTAAGTTGATTTTATTGATTTTCCGATTAAATCAAATACTTTGCAAGTAGTCTTGTCAAGTTTTCTTAACTTACAGTCCAGAAGACGGAGTCTCATTTGAGGATTTAATCTAATGATAAGGGATTTATAGGTTCTTGTCACAACCGATGGAAGGTTTCCGCGAGATCGAATCACCAACCCTTGGTGAGATTGACCCTTCCCATTGAGACCTTAGAATCCCTGCTTGGTTTCATCTCCAGTACCGTTTTTGAATCCATTGATTCCTCCGGAGGATATCATGAGCTGGCTCCACTCAACCCGAAACATTTTTGCGCGAATGTGCCACCCAGGCTACTTTCTAATTTTCCTGTTCATCCTGATTTCATCTTCTCAAGCCCAAGAAATTCTTCATGACCACTTCGATCACGAACTTCTCTTCGAGGTCCCTGATATCGAACACCCTACTGTGGTGACCTGTGACGATCAGGGGAACCTGTTCATCGGGGAGGACCCTATGGATATGCGCGGTCCCTCAACCGAAGAGTTCGACAGGATCCAATATGTGGTTTTCGATTCGGAGGGAAAACCAATCCGTAAGACTATTTTCGCGGAAAACTTATCTGCGGTATTCGGCATGGTCTGGCACGATGGTGCGCTCTATGTGATGCATGCACCCCATTACACAATGTTTAAGGACACTGATGGAGATGGTGTTGCGGATGTCCGGAAAGAGCTTGCCGACGGATTCGGTCCTCCTCCAGGGCAATATGGATTCAACGACCATATCGTAACCGGAACCCGACTCGGGATGGATGGATTTGTTTATGTCTCGGTTGGAGACAAAGGGATTCCTAGTGCGACCGGGTCGGATGGCTCCACCATTAGCCTTGAAGGGGGAGGCGTGGTCAGGATGCGATTGGATGGAACCGAACTCGAAAATTTTTCTTCCGGAACACGGAACCACCTCGATGTAGCGATGGATTCGTTGGATAACATTTTTACTTACGACAATACGGATGACGGCCTCGGCTGGTGGACACGTTTCACCCACCACATCCCAACCGGTTATTACGGTTATCCCTACGATTACCATCCTCATCCCGAACGGCACCTTCCGCATATCAGCGAATATGGTGGAGGTTCTCCTGTCGGGGCCGCTTGCTATCGCGGCGCTGCTTGGCCGAAGAGATATTGGGATGCGGATTTTCATTGCGAGTGGGGAAAGCGGAAAATTCAGGTCTTCTTTCCAGAGAAGAAAGGGGCCACATTTGACGCCACCATGGAAGATTTTATGATTCCGACTGAAGGCGATGAGTTCCGCCCTCAGGATAATTGTTTCAGTCCCGATGGGAAATACATGTATGTGGCCGACTGGCAGTATGGTGGGTGGACCAACCCGAAGGTAACGGGACGTGTCTTCCGTGTTTCCTACACAGGGGATCACTTGCCCGAACCTCCCCGTGTTTCCAATGACGCTCCCATGGAAATACAAATCGAATCCTTGGGACACCCAGCCCACCACGAACGCATGCGCGCCCAATGGGAACTCGCCCGCCGTGGTCCGGAGGTGGGGCCGTTGATTCAGGTAGCCCTGCACGATGATTCAAGCAGTCCGGCAAAAAAAATCCATGCTCTCTGGGCTCTCGCGGAACGCTTCCGACGCGGAGATACCCACCATGATCCAACTGGCGATTTCATCGCGGCTCTCGGCGATAGCAATCCCGATGTCCGGGCTCAAAGCGCACGGGCACTTGGAACGCTGAGGATCAAAGAAGGAACTCAGATCTTGATTCGGAGATTGAAAGACCCCGACCCGACGGTCCGTCTCCATGCGGCGGTGGCCCTCGGACGGATCGGCGACAACGCGGCGGCGGAACCCTTGTTTGAAGCCCTAGATGAAGAGGATGATTTCGCGCGATTCGCTATGATTCAGGCGCTTCGTGCCATCGATTATTGGGAACCCGCAGTCGACCTCATTCACGGCTCTGTCTCTTCCCCAACACACGCTGCATTAGTTGCTCTTGTCGGGGAGTACCATATTGGGGCGGTGGAGTCTCTTTCGACCATCGCAAGACAACATCCAAATCCAATGGTTCGCGCCGAATCTGTATCTATCATCAGCGAGGTGCACCGGAAAGCCGATCCCTACTCCGGCGGCTGGTGGGGGACTCGACCTGCTGGGGGAAAACCTTCACGCGCAAAGAAGCATGATTGGGAAGGGACAGAAAAGGTTCTCGAGACCATCCACCTCGCAATCAACGATGCGAGCGCCAATGTCCGGATTGCATCCCTGGCCGGACAAGAAGAGGTCGGCGAATCGATCGATGCGGAATTCCTGCACAACCTTCTAGTCGAGGACCCCGCAGAGGAGGTCCGAATCGAAGTGTTGCGTAGACTGGTCGACATGAAGGACTCTGAGGCGATCGACCTCATTGCTGGAATAGCAACTAGCGTAACAGAGGGGGTTCCGCTCCGGTCCGCCGCGGTCCGATCCCTTGCGGCGATCGACCCGAAGGGGAGTGTGGAATCGCTCCAGAACCTGGTGGCTGTGACCAATACTCCCGTTGAGGTGATGGTGGCCGCGATCGAGGGATTAAGTCTAGCGACCGATCCCGAGGTGAGTTCGTTGGTCAAAGAGAGGCTCCATCACTCTTCGCCTTTCGTCCGCGCGGCGGCGGTCAACACACTGGGAGACATCGCGGGACGCGGTGCTTGGATTTCCATTGTTCCGTTACTCGACGACGAGGATACGGATGTCCAGAAAGCAGTGGTCCGCACGCTTACGGGAATCGGAGCGAAAGAATCTATCCCTCACCTCATTCGAGTCGCCGACAGGTTTAAGATACGTCATGAGGTTATTGAGGCGCTCCACGCCATGCCGGACCCCTCGGCTCTGAGCATCTATCTGAATGGGATCGCAGGAAAGAACCAGAGTATTCGCGAGTTGTGCGGAGAGGCCATGCTGGAGATAAAAGAAAAAGTTCTCCCCGATCTGATTGAACGATACGAAAGGAATGAACTTTCCCCTGAGACTCGGCGGAAACTGGGCGACCTGTTCGCGGCTCCTCTTCCGATCTCGGAGTGGAATATCCTGGCCGCTTGGTCCAAAGATACCGAATCAGTCGATCTAGATGTGACTCAAACTGCCGAACTCCATGAAACATTTAAATTGGAAGAGAGGACACTTGAATGGAGGCAATATCGAGGGGATCTGGAATACGGCCGCATCATCGCCGACAAATTGTTTAAGCCCCTGAATCATGTGTGGCTCATGGCTTACACCACCATCGAGGTTGAACAGCCTTATGAAGCACATTGGATGATCGGATGCGATGATCAAGCCATCCTATGGATAAATGGCGAAAAGGTTTTTCAGGATCTCGAGGATGGGAGTTGGGGTGTTGACGATGGGGAAGGGAAAACTCACCTTAAGAAAGGAACCAACACGGTATGGCTCCAGTCCGGAAACGCCGGCGGAAATTGGGTCTTTTCATTGGCGGTTTCCGAATACGACCCACGCCTAGATTTCCTGTATGAGGATGTACCCGAAGAGATCGACCTGGAATCCTTTCGAGATTATGCCCTCAACCATAAGGGGGATCCCAATCGGGGTGAGGCCTTATTCAAAGACCTGAATGGAATCGGCTGTATCAAATGCCACGCAGTCGCTGATGAGGGGGATGCCATTGTGGGACCAAATCTCATTGGAATCGGATCAAAATACCAGAAGGAAGAGCTGATCCGCTCGGTACTGGAACCCTCCAACAGGATCGAATCCGGATACGAACTCACCCTGATCGAGACATTCGATGACGAGTTTATCGATGGAATCGTACGCAGCGAGAACGAGACGGAGATAGAGCTCATCAACGCGGATGGAGAGATCCTCAAAGTAGATAAGGATAATATCCAGGACAGAAGAAAAAGCACACTTTCGACAATGCCGAATGGGTTGGAAAAGGGAATGACCCTTCAAGATTTGTCGGACATCGTCGCTTATCTTGAGAATCAAAAGGAAACCTCGGCAGGGAGCGAATAGACCGGGGACCGCACCGACCCCTGTTAGGTGGCATGATTTCGTCTTATTCTAATAGACTGGGATGATGAGGGGATCTCTCATCCGATTTCCCCTTTCATATAAATTCGATTCCCAACTGATGAGACCGATAGAAAGGATCTCTTAAAGCATGACAAACGATGCAAGAAACCAACGCCCCATCTTGGACGAAATGAATGAAACCGTCCATTTTCCAAGTTCTAACAAGATCCACGTCAAAGGCTCGATCCACCCCGATGTAAGTGTTCCCATGCGTCAGATCGACTTGAGCCCCACACAGACTGCCGCCCGGACTGAGATCCCAAACCCCCCCGTGGTGGTTTACGATACCAGTGGTCCATATACCGATCCGAACTATGCAGTCAATGTTCGCGAGGGGCTCCCAGCTCTTCGAAAACCCTGGATCGTCGCGCGTGAGGATGTTGAGACTGTGTCAGGTCGAGAGGTCCTTCCAGAAGATAACGGGGGTCCTGATGAATCCGAGACCCTTCGGCATCCCGGGCTCGACCGCAAACCCTTGCGAGCCAAACCCGATTGTTGTGTGACACAGATGCACTATGCGCGAAAAGGAATCATCACACCGGAGATGGAGTTTATTGCCATCCGCGAGAATCAGAAACGGGAGGAGACTCTTGAGGCAATGGCCCAGGCGGATGTTCCCATGCGACCTCAACATCCTGGTGAAGATTGGGGAGCGGCCATACCTCCGGTGGTGACTCCCGAGTTTGTCCGCGATGAGGTCGCCCGCGGTCGAGCGATCATCCCGAGCAACATCAACCACCCCGAGCTGGAACCGATGGCTATCGGACGAAACTTTCTGGTGAAAATCAACTCCAACATCGGCAACTCCGCGACCACCTCCAGCATCGAAGAGGAAGTCGAGAAGATGATGTGGTCGGTCCTCTGGGGGGCCGATACGGTGATGGACCTATCGACCGGTAAGAACATCCACAGCACACGAGAGTGGATTCTTCGAAATTCGCCGGTGCCGATCGGAACGGTTCCCATCTACCAAGCCCTCGAAAAGGTCGATGGCAAACCTGAAGACCTGACCTGGGAGATTTTCAGGGACACCTTGATTGAACAGGCCGAACAAGGGGTCGATTATTTCACTATCCATGCGGGTGTCCTCCTTCGGTACGTTCCCATGACCGCCAACCGTATGACAGGAATTGTCTCTCGCGGCGGGTCGATCATGGCCAAATGGTGTCTCGCTCATCACTCCGAGAATTTTCTATACACCCACTGGCGAGACATCTGCGAGATCTGCGCGGCCTATGACATCTCCTTTTCAATTGGCGATGGACTTCGCCCTGGATCGATCGCCGATGCGAACGATGAAGCCCAGTTTGCCGAACTACAAACCCAAGGGGAACTGACTCAGATCGCATGGGAATACGATGTCCAGGTGATGAACGAGGGTCCCGGACACGTTCCGATGCATATGATCAAGGAGAACATGGAAAAACAACTCGAATGGTGCGGCGAAGCCCCTTTCTATACCCTGGGGCCGCTGACCACCGATATCGCACCCGGTTACGATCACCTGACCAGCGCGATCGGAGCCGCCATGATCGGGTGGTACGGCACCGCAATGCTCTGCTATGTCACCCCGAAAGAGCATCTTGGGTTGCCCGATAAGGAAGATGTAAAAGAAGGCGTCATTGCCTACAAGATCGCGGCACATGCCGCGGACCTCGCCAAGGGGCACCCCGGGGCGCAAATCCGCGATGACGCTCTTTCGAAAGCCCGGTTCGAATTCCGTTGGCAGGATCAATTTAACCTTTCGCTCGATCCGACTACCGCAATCGCCTACCACGATGAGACGCTTCCCTCGGATGCGGCCAAGGTGGCGCATTTCTGTTCCATGTGCGGCCCCCATTTCTGCTCGATGAAGATCACCCAGGATGTCCGTGACTATGCGGCGCAACTGGGCCTCCAGGAAGAAGAGGCGCTGACAAAAGGGATGCGAGAAATGAGCGACCGGTTTCATGAAGAAGGGGGAGAACTCTACAGGTAGATTCGAAGCCGTTCCCCGAACATAAGTGGAGAGGAGACTCACCGTGGAGAATCACTCAAGACATGAATAGGATTTTAAGAGTCTACTGTGACACATCGGTGTTCGGAGGATGTTTTGATGAGGAGTTTTCCGAAGATAGCATCCGACTCTTTGACCACTTCCGAAGCGGAACAATGCGATTGCTCCTCAGCACGATCACCCTTGATGAACTCACCGGAGCTCCTCCCAGAATCTTGGACCTTCTTGAAACCCTACCGCCGGAAAGTTGGGAACTTGTGGAATCGTCGCCCGAATACGAAACCTGCGTGATGCGTACCTCAAAGCGGGCGTTGTGGGGCCTTCTTCGCGACTCGACGGGGAGCATATCGCCGCCGCGACCCTAGTGCAGGCGGATATGATCGTAAGTTGGAATTTTAAGCACATCGTTCATTTCGATAAGATAAAAGGGTATCATGGAGTGAATTTGATTGAGGGGTACCATCTTATTCCGATTCACTCACCACCCGAGGTGATTTGAGAATGAAGAAGAAAAAAGAATTTGACTGTGTCCAAATGAAAGAAGAGGTTCAGGCGAAGCTCCTTAAAGAGTATGAGGGGCTGTCTGACGAGGAAGTTTCCAACAGGCGGCAAGAGAAGATTGAATCGCATCCAGTCATAGGTCCCCTTTATCGAAAGATTGACGCTACCCAAGTGGGAATCTGATTCGCATACTCAAAGTCCCTACTGTTCTAGCTGGCATCCAATTATTAAACAGTGTTATCCCGAACATTCCCCAATCGCACGTCTTTCATGACGCGGGCGAAAAGTCAGACATTATTCCGAATATTATCACCGTCCCCCGGGCGCCAACCCCTGAATTAGATTCGGAGTCGGCTCAGCTTTGAGTTGGTCGAAGGATAGGGTAGGACCGGGAAGCGGAGTCGCGGTGGGAACCGGTTGGGTTTCCAACTCGTCCGCCAGAGCGAAGTCGGCACGAGCCTCTTCCCCACGACCGATTCGGCGATAGAACTCCGCGCGTTTCCGTAAATACTTGTATCCAGTCAGCCCCGCATTGTCGATAGATTTGCCGAAACTTTCCAACGCTTTCTCTGTCTCTCCCATCATTTCATAAACACGCGCTTGGTCCGCATAGACAGTCGGGTCCTGTGGCCTAAAAAATATCTCGTCATCCAAATATTTTAATGCCGTCTTAAGGTCAGCTTCACGGCTGGCTTCGAGGGATTGCGATGCGGATACAATTGCTCGTTCGATATAGATCGCGTACCGTTCGGGTTGTTTTTCAGTTGCTTTATCCATGGTCTCTCTGGCTTCTTCTAAGCGTCCCATTTTTCCCAATAGCCTTCCCCTCGCGAGGAGAAACGCGATTGCATACGGCCTGATTTCTGCTGCCTGAGAGTAATCGGCGAGGGCCTTATTAAAGTCTCCGATTTCATTGTAGGCGTCGCCACGGACATAATACAAATGGGCCGCTTTGCGCAACTCAATCGCCTTAGAGTAGTCGGCGATGGCGCTCGTATAATCTTCCAGGCGGAAAAATAGTTCTCCCCGATAAAAAAGGTTCGATGGGTTGTCCGGCTCTTCCTCGATGAGGATATTCAAATCGGTCATTGCCTTGTCATACTCGCGAAGCGAAATGTAAGCCATGGCACGGTTCATCCAGAGGTACGGAGTCACCATTCCCAACTCCTCGGCCCGCATGAAATCCGCAACAGCGCTCGAATAATCGAACACCATTCGGTAACAGATACCGCGGTTCATGTAGGCGTAGGCGTTCTCCGGTGAAGTTTCGAGAACGTAGGTGTAGATTTTGATGTTCTCCAACGGGTCGGGGTGAGCTGCTGCTGGGATGCACTCCAATAGAATGGTGAGTGTCAATGCAAGAGGCCACATACATCTCATAGTTAATGGGTTTCCCTTAAGTCGATTTCCGAAATCTCTTTCGAAGCACCTCGTCGGCAATGGCGCTGACCAGGATCACTCCGCCGATGACAGCGTATTCTAAATACGATTGAATGCCGAGGATGTTCACTCCATTCCAAAGTGTCTGAATGAGTGTCGCTCCCAATAGGATTCCTATGACAGTACCCTCGCCACCTCTGAGCGAACACCCTCCCAAAACCGCAGCAGCAATTGCATAGAGTTCGTAGAACTGACCGTGGCTCGCCGGCTGAATAGCGTTGGTGTAGAGGGCAATCAAAATGGCCGCCACCCCTGTCAGGATAGCGGCGATGACATAGGCCAGGGTTTTGACCCGATCGACCGGAACCCCTGAAAAACGAGCCGCCTGTTCATTCCCTCCCACCGCGAATAGCTGACGTCCGAATACCGAGTAATGGATCAGGAAGATCATTCCTATGGCGATAACAACCATCAGGATAAGTGAATATGGGACCCCTCCGATATGGCCATTCGCGAGCATTTTAAAGGTTTGGAAGCCGCTACCGAAACCTTGAGTGCTGTCTTCGACGATGTATCTCGCTGCCCCTCGATAGATGAGAAGACCACACAATGTCACAACAAAGGGCTGCAGGTGTGTCTTGGTTATCAGAAATCCATGTATCCACCCGAGGAAAGCAGCCACACCAAGGCAAAATAGAACCGCAAACGGAACGGAAAATCCCCACTCCGTCAAGGACAGCGCAAGCAAAATCCCAATCAACCCCATTAAACTCCCCACCGAGAGGTCGATACCACCGGTTATAATGACGATGCCCGCGCCCATCGCGTAGATACCGAGAAATCCGATCTGGCGGCTCAGGTTAAAGCGGTTATCAGGTTCTGAGAAACGGTCTGAAGATGTGTGGAGGCCAATAAAAAGAAGGACTAGGATGCAAGCGATTCCGATGACTTTGCCCATGGGGAAGAGATGCTATTCCTCACCAAGTAGTTTCTTCAATTCGCTACGGAATTCCTCAACGTTGTCTTTCCTGACAATCTGGACACCGGTGTCGATGACTCCTCCCTCGGGCACAGCCTCCGGACCCTCATCATAGATCCTCTTGAGAAGCGTCATCGACTCGTACCCCATCTGGTAGGGTTTTTGGATGACGGTTCCATGAATGAGTCCGTCTTCGATTCCTTGAAGTGTGGCATCGTCTTCATCGAAGCAGACGATCTTCACGGAGTCCTCTTTGTTGGAACCCTTCACCGCGTTGACAAGCGCGGGACCGTTGTAGGACCAAAGCCCCACCAAACAATCGAGCTCGGGGTTTGACACCAAGGCGTCTTCGGCGTTGGAACGGGCCTTTGCTGGATCGACACCATCCGTCCGGGTGTCGAGGATTTCGATTCCCGATCCGTCTAGTTCCTTCTCGATACCCGCTTTTCGATCTTGTGCATTTTGCGCGTCCAAGAGCCCGACGAACAGCATGATTTGCCCCCCTTCCGGGAGCGCCTCTTTGATCAGTTTTCCCGCTTCGATTCCGGCCTTCAGGTTGTCGGTCCCGACATAAGCCAATCGTCCGGATTGGGGAGCGTCGCTGTCATGACAAATCAGCCTGACCCTCGCGGAGGTCTCCTTGAGGAAATCGCTTTGGTTTTCCGCATCGATCGGACTGACTGCCATCCCATCGACACCCTTGCTGATGAGATTTTCGATGATGCGCCTCTGGTCGGCGATCGTCCCGGTGGGCGGTTGTTGGAAATCGACTTTAATATTCAAGTCGATTTCGGCTTGGTCCAATCCCTTTTTTGCGATCGCCCAGAAATCGGAAGCATTGTTGGTGACAAACGCGAATGCCGGTCGATCCTTCTTCGTCTCAGGCTGTTCGCCCGGGAGCACGTCCCCGGGATCGCTCTGGGGCCCTGCGCAACCAAAAAAAATAGCCACCGCAAAAGCGATGGCTATTGGTGTTCGGAAAGAAAACGACATTAGTATTCGGCCGCCTCGAGTTTGGTGATTTGGTCGGAGAGACGTTCCATCTGTCCGTTGATCTGATCGGAATCGCCGCCATCGAGAGCTCTTTGCAGAGTGTCAATGATGCCACGGGTTTCGACTGCGGTTTCGTCATCGCTGTCGCCGATCATCTTCTCGGCACGGAAGATGAGGCTCTCCGCTTGGTTGTACAGCGTTTCTTTCACACGCTGCTCAAGCATCTTGGTGATACGATTACGGGCTTCACGGGTCATCCTGCCTTTTTCCTGATCCGATAGGCGGTTGTCCGTAGCGACAACAGTAACAGTCACCTCATTACCCGTTGTCAGATCCTTCGCGGTCGCCTCGAGAATTCGGTCATGATTCAAACGGAAGGTGACTTCGATACGCGGTATACCGCGTGGTGCCGGTGGCAACCCATCGATTCTCAGCATGTCCAGGAAGGTGTTGGTAGAGGCAACCTGCTCTTCTCCTTCATAGATCGGGAAGGAAATCGCGGTCTGGAAATCGCGAGTCGTCGTAAAATAGTCTTTGGCTTCGGTGGGATAGGTCGAATTCCGCTCAATCAAGACTCCAAATTGGTCACCGACAAGACCGACACCAAGAGAGAAGGGGGTTAAGTGGACAATCACTGGGTTGTCCTCGGGCATTCTCTCCGCCGCGGAATCCACAAGCTCAGCATCCAGAGCGGCCAACAACTCCGACTGGTAAGCCGCGCCCATTGCAACGACTTCGTCCGGGTTCACATCCTTGCGGGCTCCGGTCTCAACCACTTTTTTAACAGCAGCCTGAACCATTGGAATCCGGGTGGTACCTCCGACCATGACGACGGAGGTGATATCAGAGGAGGAAAGGCCCGCATCTTCGATCGCTTGGGTGCACAGCGGCACAGTCGTCTCAATCAGGTCTTCCACCAAACTTTCGAATTTTGCTCGCGTCAAATCGACATCGAGTGTCAATGGACCCGAATCGCTCATCGCAATGGCTTCCAAAAGGATATTGGTCTTTTGAGCCTGGGAGAGTTCGATCTTGGCCTGCTCGGCTGCGGCTTTTAATTTGTACAACGTACCCTTTTCTTCAGATAGGTCGATTCCATGTTCATCCTTGAAATCGCCAACCAACCAATCGACAACTCTCTGGTCGATGTCATCGCCACCCAGCATGTTGTTCCCTTTAATGGCCAACACCTGGAAGACTCCGCCAATGACTTCGATGACCGAAATATCGAAAGTACCACCACCAAAGTCATAAACCATCAGAATTTGGTCTTCTTCTTTATCGATGCCATAGGCGATCGCGGCAGCAGTGGGCTCATCGATGATTCTTCGGACATTAAGGCCGGCGACCTCACCCGCGTCCCGGGTGGCCTGACGCTGCGCATCGGTAAAATAAGCAGGGACCGTGATCACTGCTTGATCGATTTCCTCGCCGAAATATTCTTCGAGATCCCATTTGATTTTTTGGAGGATCATCGCACTGATTTCTTGGGGGGTGTATTGTTTACTATCGATGGTCACACGGAAATTGGTTCCCATGTGACGCTTGATGGAGAATACGGTCCGGTCGGGGTTTAGAGCCGCCGCCCGTTTCGCGGGCTTGCCCACGAGGACATCTCCTTCTTCATCGATACACACCACCGATGGTGTGATTCGGTCTCCCAAACTGTTTGGGATAATGACCGCTTCACCGTTTTCGATGATAGCCGCGCATGAGTTGGTTGTTCCGAGGTCAATTCCGACAATCCGGCTAGCCATTGTTTCCTCCGCTTAATTGCTCATTCGATCAATGAACCGACAGTATTTTACCAGCAGCACTTCTAATCCCAAAAAGGGCAAGGCAACTAACAACTTTTTCCTATTATTTCACAAATCAACCTTCTATCGTAGGGGAAACAGGAGTTCCCTTGGGAGTGACCACCACTTTGCCCACTCGCAAAATGGTTTCTCCCCATCGATAGGGTTTTTCTTGGACTCGAATTACGGTGGCGGGGGGGAAACCCTCGACTGGCGCGATCTCCACCGCTTCATGAATATGTGGGTCAAAAGCCCTACCGAGTGACGGTATGGGGACCACTCCAACCCGCTCGAGGGAGTTGGCCATCCTCCGCTGCAAACCAAGGATACTTGTCAACCAGTTCTTGAGTAACGGGTTCTCCTCAAGCACTTCAGCCTCCGCAAGGGATACGAGCCTTTCCATCCCATCCAGAATCGAAATCATTTCCAAAAGCATTGCCCGAGTCGGTTGGTTTTCGTCCGGACAATTCTCTTCCCACAAATCCTTGGGGAGATTCTCGATCTGGAGGTAGAACTCTCTGGTCCCCTCCCAAATCGAATCGTCCCAGGCCATCCTCTCGAACTTAGTATCGATCATCGCTCTTTTTGGTTGCGTTTTCAATTCTTTTTTTTAAAAAAATTAATTGTTACAGAATGGTGGCGCTATCTACGCTCGCGCTCTCATCGACCTTGCCCGGGTTTTAGCCTCTCTGGCCAAGGTCCGCAGCACCTTTTCATTTGGATTGAACTCCAATGCTTTGTCATAATAGAAGGAGGCATTCGGCCAATCTTCCTTTTCCGCGTAAATCAGACCCATTTCGTGGTAGACCTCGCTGGAATCTGGGGCCACCTTTTGAATGCCTTTCAACTGGGCCAAGGCAGGATTAAACATGAGTTTCCCCTTGAGCATCCGCGCGGTATCCAGCTTGGCCTGAATCAAACTCTCCTTAGCACGTTCAGATTCGGGTCCTTCTTTGACCAATTTCTGCCAGAGTTTAAACGCATGGTTTCCCTTGTTATTGTGAAGTAGCGCCCAAGCAAGTTTATCCCATGTTTCACCGTCACTCGGATGATCTTTCAAGTGTAATTCGAAACTCGAGATGGCGCCATTCCAGTTTCGTTTACCATAAGCATCCATCCCTTTCCCCAAATGGGTCGAAAGGTCTGCTTGGGTTGCGGCAGGAGTTTGAGATCCACTCGTTTTTTCGCCCGGTGAGGGAGAATTTTTCTGGACAGAGGCTCCACTCCTTCCGTCATCGACACGGTGAATGGATTCGGCTCCCGCTTCAGCAGCCTTCCGGATCTGGTCACGGAGATTGTCATCCCCAGTTTGTCGCAGGTATTTCCCGCCGAAGCGCTTGTGAGTTTCGATAATGAGGTTTTTCAGGTAAGAGTCTTCCCCTTTGATCGAGAGTTCCTTGTGCCAGGAACGAAGCGTATCGACCCAATACTTTTCTTCTTCTTCGCGTTTGATCATGAGGGTCGAACAGACTGCTAGGTTATGGAGTATCTCCGAATTTTCCGGATCTAGCCTGGTTGCCCTTTTCCATCTATGGCCTGCTTCCGCGTACTGGCCTTCATCTGCCAGTTCGTAGGCGACGCGCCCTAAGAGAAAAGCGCGGTTCGTTTCAATTTCCTTAGTCAAGCCGCTCACTTTCTCGAGTTCGTCCAGGCACTCGATTGCGGCCTGCCACTTCTGGTTTTTGGAAAGAAGCAGGGCTTTTTGTTTGTAAGCAAGAACCAAATTTTTCTTGGTCGCCTCATCGGATAGATCGCGTGATTTGTACTCATTGATTTCTCGATTGATCTTGACCTCCGACGCGGTCTCACTATTGACTCCGAGGAAACGAACTCTCCCGCGACCCCCTGTGAAGAGCATCACATCCGCTGCGGCCTTCTTGGCTGGATCCTTCAGTTCTTCATAAGCCTTGCGGATGACGCGAAAACACTTTTCCTCCTTCTCCGGGGAAAATTTTCGGACCAGTTTGAAATATTGGTGCTTGGCTTCTTCCGGTGTTGCCGTAGAGGGAAGAAACAGCGCTTGGTAAGGGGTTTTCGATGCTAGAATTTTATCGCGATCTTGCATTATTTCTCCTCGAAACGGGGAGTCCCATTTTCATGTCCAAAGTAGTCACCGGCGGATCAACCTGTGAATTCAAATCTAGTCGGCCAATTCTGAAAGATGCCCTGATAAGCGGCCTCTTGAATTCTGACTTCCTAAATCGGTTCCCGTCAAGTGCCCGCTTCGACAAAAACATCCCAATCTCGGTCTCCAGTCCCCACTGCTAGGCAATCTCTCGATTGTTCGACATAATTCCATCTCATTTCTCAGGGGGGGCGACTCAAGAAATGAACGTCGGCCGGACCATCGGGATCCTCTATGAAAGGTCGACAGGATCTTAACATTTAGCAGAAGAAGAACGTGGTATACCTACTTCATGACACTTGAACTCTATAAAATGCGACTTTTTCCGGGCTCATTCGCCCAGTCTTTCCGGCCCAGGTTGTGGTTTGGGACAGCCCTGTTCCTAGTTGCGACTTTGTTAAGTCCGCCAGTCGACTGTCAGGAAACGATTCCCCTTCAGGATTCTACATTTGAGATTCCCGATCTCGATGCCGGTCTTCCACCGATCGAAGCAGATCCCGATTTGATGACCCTCTCGCAGGAGGAACTCAGCAAACTCGATGAGACTCTCCTCGATCGACCTTGGGCTCCAAGAATTTCCAGCGCCACTGGATTGACCCTCTGGGACTGCATTGTGATTGCTCTCGAAAACAATCGCCCACTGAGAAATGTCCGCGACAACCTTCGGATCTCAAACATTTCCCTGAACGAGCGACAAGATGAATTCGAGAATATCTATTACTTGGGAGCAGGAGCCCATTACGATGAACAAAGAGGCGTTCCCGCTCCCATCGCACCCAACGATGCTGGCCTGGACCGTGATCGTTATTCATTTAATTTCGGAGGTCTGGATGGGAATGGGACTTTCCTCACCCGTCAGTTTCGAAATGGAGGAAGCCTCCAACTCGGCGCTCAGTCGATCTATAACTCCCAAACTGCCACTCGAATTCGTCCGTTTGTCGAATCTAAGGGAGGTTTGATTACCGAACAGTTTTTAAGAGATGTCAGATGGTTCTCGGAAGCAAACCTCTTAATTACTCAACCCCTCTTGGAGGGAGCTGGCAGCGTGGCCACCACTTCGCTTCGGTTACAACAACTGGACAGAGCGGCGCGCAACCTCGATTTAGAAAGAGAGATTCAATCGCTTGTGAGCCAGGTGGTCAGAGACTACCTATCCGTTCAGCTTCAGATCTCTCTTGTGGAGGTAGGGGTCCAATCCTATCGTCGAGCCCTTGACCAATTTAAAAGGACCAAAGAAAAGATTGAGGGCGACCATCCAGATTTCCCCAGGCTTCTATCCCTGGTCCGTGGAAAACAGCAGATCGCTTCTAACCTGACACGTTTGATCGACATCAAGAACAGCTACGAGTCCTCTTTAATCGATATAAGATTGACACTCGGACTGAACCCGTACGATTCAGTGGTACTAGCCGGCACCGATGTTCCGCAGTCATTCCCGCGGGGATTCAGTTTGACCGAAGCCACTGACTATAGTCTGCAAATGCGACCCGACTATCGGGTCTCCATGATCTCGATTAACCAGGCCCAGATCGATTTCGAGTTTGCCAAGAACGGCCTGCTTCCAACCCTCGATCTCTCCGCTCGTGCCGGTTTTCGTCACCAAGACGATGATTTCCTCGAATCTTGGGAACTCTTTTCCTATGAAGACGCGGGAGCGGATCTCAGGCTGTCCCTACCGCTTAACCTCCCCTCCGATAAGGCCAATTACGAACGGTCCCAGGTTCGGACTAATCAGGCCAGAACCAACCGGGAACAGCTCGAACGAATTATCGCCAACCAGGTCGACAATGCATTCCGCTCGATGGCGACTTTGGAAAGACAAATCGATGTGAGCCGTCAGAACGAGGGATTGGCTGAAGACACTTATAAAAAGCTCCTTTTCGAATCCGAACTTTCTACCGTCGACCCCTTCGATGTCGCCAGCGCCCAGGATGAATGGACCGCAGCCTCAGCCGATCGTGTACGCGCCGAGATCAATTTTCTGATTGCACAATCGATATTCGATCTGGCGATTGGCGTTCCGATTAGCGACCTGTTTCAGATGTACGCCCCAACCGGCTCTCCGCTTCCTCCTCCCAGGTAATTCACCTAGATGCCTGATTTGGGAATTTATATCCACCTCCCCTTCTGTTTATCCCGGTGCGGGTACTGTGACTTTGCGGTAGTGACTGACCAGGATAGCGCTCAGAATGAATACGTGTCCTGCATCAACAACGAGATCGAATTCTGGTCTCGTGAAATAGAAAAACCCTTAACGAGCATCTATTTTGGTGGCGGGACTCCGAGCCGGCTGAACTCAGAATCCTGGAAAGGGATGCTG
>JAJDBZ010000005.1 GCA_029261095.1 Candidatus Omnitrophota bacterium
ACATAGTTTCCAACAACCGTGGTGTTCGTAGCAAACTCGATCAGGATTCCCGTGGCGCTGCTTGAGACAATGTTGCCGGCGAGCCCCTCCATTCCGCCTATGGAATTCTCGAATCCGGTGACATAGATCCCAATCCCTTCATTCCTTAGAGGTAAGGTGGCGTCTCTGTTCACCCCAACGAGGTTGCCTTGCACCGTGGTCCGAACCGTGGCGAGGACATCTCCGGTCAGGAATCCCGTCGTGGAAATCGCCAGAAAAATTCCCGCTTCCTCGTTACCGGACACCACATTACCCGCGCCGTCATTGGGTCCGCCAATCCGGTTATTGAAACCAATTAGCCTGACACCCTCTTCGCCATTCCCGATCGCCTCGAACCCGGTGATGTCGGTTCCGATATAATTTCCCTGAACCACATTCGAATCGGCGGGGAAGAAGAGGATCCCCTCCAGACCGTTACCGGAGATCACATTCCTCGCTCCAGGTTCCGCGCCGCCAATGGTGTTGAACTCACCCGTTCCGTCCAAAATCCCTCGTCCTCCGTTGGGGAGAGCCGTTTCACCGCTGGAGTCGGTTCCGATGAGGTTTCCTTGGATGGAAGATTCCGAGGCCAAAACCAGTTCAACCCCCTGCTCGTCGTTCCCAGAAATCACATTCCCGGGAGCGGCGCCTGGGAAATCGGCGATACCCCCAATACTTGTTCTCTTTGCCTCGATCACTTGAACTCCGGTCGAAAAGCCTCGCGATTTCATGCCCTGGATGTCCGTCCCAATGAAGTTGCCTCGGATTTTGTTGTCCATGGCCAATTCGCCGTCGACACGCACACCTATCCCTCTATCGCCCGGTCCCGCGATGACATTCCTGGCCTCCGGGACCTCTCCGCCGATGAGGTTATTCGATCCCCCGGAAACCCTGACGCAGAAATCTTTGTTGGGAAGGCTACTCATACCACCCTTTGCCAACCCGATTAAGTTTCCTTGAACCATGTTCCCGTTCGCCAATTCACTCGCGATGTCGACACCCCCTAGATCGTTGCCGGATATCAGGTTCCCCGGAGGGAATCCCGGCTGTGTCGTAACCCCTCCGATCCGGTTTTGTCCCGCCTCGAAAATGAAGACTCCAGCCAAACGGTTCGCGATGGCTTCCGTTCCGTCCGTGTTGGTCCCGATGTAATTCCCAAGGACCCTGTTGTTTGTGGATGCCTGCCCTTCGATCCGAACACCTCGACCATTGCCGGAGATGACATTGCGATTCGACACGAAATCCCCACCTACTGTGTTTTGAGCCGAGTTCTCGATGAATACCCCGACATCCCGGTTCCCCACTCCGGTGGCGCTGGTCGGATCCAGACCGATCAGATTCGCTTCAATCCTGTTCCCCCCAAGACCGGCGATATGAATGCCATACTTCGGCCAATTGGTGATCGCGAATCCTCGAATCGTCGTGCTGCCCGACTCGATTCGCAGCCCCGCTTCGAGAGTTCCTTTCCCTGAAGTCGCTCGGTCCCCCTCGAGGATCACCACTGGGAAATCCTGTGCGAACCCATCCTGCGACGTCCCATCGATCGTCACCGGTTTTGTAATGGGCGGCAATGGCGTTTCCGGAGCGATCAGTTTGAATAGGCCGGGACCGGGGATATTGAAGGTGATTGAACCTTTCTCTTCGTTCGCGTTGGTCTCCTCGATGGCCGCGCGCAGTGTGCATTCGGGTTGACCGACCGAGTTGAGGTTCCCGGTAGCGCACACACCGTCGCCGGGATTCATGTCCGAGGCGTCGCCTGTCGAGTTCACAACACAGCCATCTTCCCCGGATTCCAACCTGACAACGAAGGCATCCTCCAGAGCATGAAGGTCCGGCTGGAAGGCGCCCTCGGTGGTGGGGAAACCGGAGGACTGGGATTCGCCCGTGAGATAGATGTTGCTTCCGGGACCATCGACCGCGATCCCCCGCCCACGGTCGATGCTGTTTCCACCAATGAATGTGGAGAAGATCAGGTCGCTCCCGTCTGGGTTGAGTTGCGCGACAAAGACATCGTCGGAGAGTCCTTTTTCTTCCTGGATGGGATCGACTGTGGGGAAGTCGGTGGACCCGGCTTGTCCGACGATGAAGGCGTTGCCGCGGTTGTCCACATCGATCCCGTTGCCTTCGTCGGTGAAATCGGTTCCCCCAAGAATCGTTGAGTAAACCAGAGACGCGTCGCCCGTGGCAAAGGTGTCGATCTTGGCCGCGAAACCGTTCTTGAAATTACCGGAGGTATTGAAACTTTCGTCATAGGCTCCCACAGTAGTCGGGAAATCATCATCTCCATTCAAACCCAACCCGGTCCGACCCGTGATATAGGCGTTCCCCGAATCGTCGATGGCGAGGTCGGCCGCGGAGTCATCGCCGGAGCCCCCAAGGAAGGTTGCATAGACCACACCCGTTCCCGTCGGGTTGAGCTTGAGAAGGAACACGTCGCCGAGACCGCCGTTCTCGGTTTGGAAAGCTCCAGGAACCCCGGGCAGACCGGTTCCCGCGAGGCCGGTGATGTAGGCGTTCCCGTTGTCATCCACCTCCAGCGCGGTCACTCTTGGGCCGCCTCTCAATCGGTCGAGCGCGATAAAGGTCGAATAGACCAGCGCGCTCCCGGTCGAGTTCAGTTTAGTGACAAAACTCTTTGGGACCGCGTTGGGGGAACTTCTCAGCAGCGCGTTGTCAGTGATTGGGAAGGGGTGACCAATCCCTTCCGAGTTGGAACTCGAGGCGGTTGTCCCCGCCACATACAGTTCGCCCACAATATCGACAAACAAATCCGCCGCGGAATCGTCCCGCTCCCCTCCCAGATAAGTGCTGTACAGAAGATCCGAACCCGCCGAGTTCAGCTTAAGAACGAAACCATCGGATCGCCCGCTCAGGGTGCTGTAATCCCTCACAGGATCTGTGAGCATCAACGGGTTTGCGGTCGGGAAATTGTCCGAAAAAGTGGAGCCGCAAACATAAACCTCGCCCGCCGAATTGACCGCGATGCCCCGACCCGCGTCGATTCCGGACCCGCCGATGTAGGTGGAGAATATCAACGATTCGGGCCCGCTCTTGGAGGGATCGAATTTGGCGACAAAAACATCCTCTTGCCCGCTGTGTGTCGAGATCCCATCGCCGGTCGGAAAGTTCATCGAGGTGGTGTCGCCAGTTACATAGATCATCCCGGCAGGATCGACCGCGATCCTCTGTCCGCTCTCGAAACCGCTCCCCCCCAAATAACTCGAATACGACAAAATAGGATCGATGATCAGCGGTTTGGATCGATCGTAATCTGCGATGCGAAAAGAGTAGGCTCCTTCCTCGCTCTCCTCAAAGGTGCCCATGATTTCTTTGCGCCCCGATGACGTCTCTTGATAGATCGATGGGATCTTCAGACGAATATCCCCCCCTTCGAACCGAACGAGGAGGTCCTCGTTGAGCGCTAAACTGATCTCAGAGGATGAATCGAAATCAAATCGAATCAGGGATGGGTCCGCGCCCGGTTTCACCACGAAATCGAATTCGAGTTCTCCATGATTGCCGTAAAAGACCACATCGATTCCCGGATACATCTCGAGATATCGCACACGACTGTATCGCGGAACATGCGTCCACCATTTTTCTCGGTCATGTCCAATCAAGTAATGATTCTTTCCCGGATGTTCCTCTTCACCTCGGATCACCGGCGTTAGGTTGGACCCCATGAATCGGAGGTGGAGATTTTCTTGACCTTCGAACGAGAGCGACAGTCCCCTCGATTTCAGGGTTAATGTGTATCCATCGCCACGACAGAGGAATTCGGAGGCGCCATCGAGAGAGCTCGGAGAAGGTTCGAAGGTGAGTCCCCTGGCGAAATGAGTGAGTGCGGTAGGGGAAGCCGACACAAAGGAAGATTGGGTCGCATGGAAAGATGCGATGAATACCAGGAGGATCAAAGGAATCCGACTGCGCCGTCCGGTCATGGGACGATTCCAAAATTGAGGGTCGAGATTCAATTGCTTATGAATCTCTCTCTCTCCAGGCCGTTAGTGTAGACCCGATCCGTTCAGACTGGCAAGTGAAATCTTCGATGATCCGAGGATTTTCGGTCCTGGCGGAAGTTCCAATAAATGTTCGTAACTCTCAAGGGGCGTAGTTCAAAGTAAGGTGGCTTCGGGGGCCGAGATTTCCCATTTTGTCTACGACTCTCATGGTTAACTCATTCCTGCCCGCGACGAGAGCCCAGTCCAGAGATCGAGTCTCGACCGATTCCACCTCACCATTCGCAATAACTTCAAAATGAGAAAATTTCGGCGAAAATGTGTCCATCCAGATTCTGAGTTTCCCTGGCGCGATCGTCTCAGCCGAGAAATCAACACCATTCAAGATCCAATAGAGATCGTTTTCCCGGTTGGTAAAAATCCGAAACTCCTGTGCGCGGGGAGTCTGATCGTCATACCAGCAGAGATAGCCATCCCACCCCCAATGGCAGTCGCGTCCATGGTTCAATGGCATCGGTAGCGGTTCGGAAAGAAAGTTGCTGCGCGGTAGATACCGAATAAAGGCCATGTTGAGAAACCCGTAACCGCCGCAGTAAGGGGAGAGCTCGACCTCGGCCTTATTCCAGGAATAATCTTTCAAGGTCCCCAAGAGAGCGCCCCCGCCGATGTCACACCTGATGGGCAGCTCAGTGCGAATGGATTGAGTTCTCCTCACAAAATCCTCACGAGACCAATCGTTACGATCGATGACCTCATCGGGGTAGTAGTGATCCAGAAAAACTCGGTGCAGTTCCAAAGCGTTGAGCGGCGTTTCAGTCGATCGATCAAAGAAACAGGTATCGAATTGGGCATCCAATAATACCCACTTGTTGTAATCGTTCGACCAAACCTCCACGAGCTCATGGCCGCCCCAGACCGAGGCGTTCGAATTTACGATTCGGGCGGGAATCCCAAAACTCTGACACGTCTGCATGAGAACGATGGCATACTGAAGACAATATCCTCCCAATGGTTTCCCATCCGATTTCTGTGCGAGGATTTGGGAGGCATCCCATGAAGTGATTTCGGGATAGTCTGTTCCCGGTAGAAACCACTCCCACCTGCCTGCGACCCAGGTTTGAAGTTTCCGTATCCTTTCGAATTCGGTTCCAGCCCCCGCGACAACTGCGTCCAAGTCGTACTGCCGGCGCAACTCTTGAAGTTTTTCGTTTTCACAATCTTCGTGTTGGAATGGAAACGATGTCTGGATGCGCGGATGATTTTCCGATGAAATCAAAGAGAGACCATCGAGTGTCGCATCCTCTCGCAATGAATACTTCGTTGACAGTGTGACTCCGGAAAGTTCCGGAGAAGCAAGAGGATCATCGGTCTCAAAAAGGGTTTTGAACTGAAGATATCGATTTTTACAGAGTCCTTTCGGTAAATCTCCGGCCTCGCATTCCACCCAGTCGCTCCATCTGTCGCCATCCATAAAGTGTGTCGATCCGTTCCGGACGAACAATCTCAGACTCGTACCCTGAGGAATCGCATGGTCTAGGTCCAATCGGACCGATTCCATTTCGACCGCGGGCCTGATCTCGCCCAAGTTCGATGTCGCGGGAAGATCGATGATCGGCGATTGTAACCATCCCGATGGTTCATAAACGTTTACAGAAAGTCGAATCGGGTACTCTCCATCCACCTCCCCCTGAGTCCCCAACCGATCAACACTCCAAGTCTGTCCATCATCAGCGCTGCGCGCGCTCCGGTTGGGATGAACTGTTCGAGTGGAGGAACCCAAAGGGTATTTCTTGTTCAATGCGACAAAGGTTTTAAACTGGGTGTCTTCTTCGTACGTGCGAACCTCAATCTGATTCTCTCCTTCGCGCAGGAACTCAATCGGAACATGGGCATTCGTCCAAAAGTGGTTCACCTCATAAGGTTTGCAGTTCTGGCCATTTACTGTGAAGACCAGATGGCGACCATTGTTGGGCTCTGGAGGATGGACCGGGTAAACCAGCATGACCAAATGGGCGGAACGGATCGGCCATGTTTCCAAATTCAATGTTTTGCGGAGAACCACTCCCTTCCTGAGAATCTCTTCGCCATCTTCTTCGACGCTGAAACCAAAAGCGGGAGCGTCATCCTCAATCAGCAGAAGATCATTCAATGTGACGCCCTCGCCAACCTGCATGACTCCGTGGGATGTGGATACTTGGAAGAGATCGGACCCGCTCCATTCCTTTTTCATCGATAACTCTTGACCCGAGGAAGATTGGCAGACAACAACCAATACGGATAGCATCAGAATTGACCGACCCTGCTCTCCCAGCTTGAGTCGAAATAGCATGACAAATAGCCCCCCGTCTCTCTTGAAAACCTAGAATCTGTCACTCCATAAGATCATATAAGATACAAAACTGCTTGGAAGGCGACCACTTTGGAAGATACCATGCGACCTTTCCCCGATAATCGTTTCTCAAGAGTGGCTGATTGTGATCTCACACTTTCAATTGTTGGGAAATTTTGTTGGACTTTGTTCGCACTGAGTGGTACTCTCCAAGCATTACCACTGCACATCTGCGTCTTGTGGTCCTTGCATTTCTTCGGGCCAGGGATTTTTCTCTAGGTCGCTTGAGACAGAGATGGGAGTGCAAAAAGCTCTGTGGTATCCGCCCTTCAATCTCCTTCATCAGCGGATAGCGGCTCGATGTATCGGGCCCAACC
>JAJDBZ010000041.1 GCA_029261095.1 Candidatus Omnitrophota bacterium
GAGGACCTTTTCGAATTCTCCCCCTTTAGAGTACACACCCGCGAGGATCAGAAGGCCTTCCGCAGTCCACAGGCTTTCTGGATATCTCCTGTTCAAATCTTCGAGGACTCGAATGGTGGATTTCGAGTCTCCAGTCTTTTCATAGGACTGTCCTAAGAGGAAGAGACTTTCGGGAAGGTGGTCGGAATTGGGATAGGTTTCGCTGAACGCAACTAACGAAGCGATGGCCGGTTCGAGGTTGCCCGATCGTTGCAAACACCAGCCTTCCAAATAGGTTGCTTTCTCTTGGACGGTTTCACTCGTCGATTCAATTCGAACCTCTGAATAGAGCTCGGCTGCTTGGTCAAATTTCTCCAGTTTCCTCGCGCCATCGGCAGCACGGAGTCGGTAGAAGATACGTTCCTTAGGGTCATCGGATTCGCGGGAGAGGTCGAGATAGAGGTTCGCGACCGCTTCCCACTCTTCGTAATCATAGGCCAGGTCGGCCGCAGTCCGCTTAGCCACAGCGGATAGATCGGTGCCATCCGGAACTGAGGTCAACCAGCGAATCGCTTGGACCGTATCTCCCTTCCCTTTCCAAGCCTCACCCAGAAGGTAGAGAAGTTCGGGCGCCTTGGATCCGGAGTCGGCGAGGGATTGCAATGCGCTTTGCAGTCCCTCCCAATCTTCGAGTGCAAATAAACACCAGCCATAGCGTATGGTTGTCTCTTCCCTGAGATTCTCTTTCTCATCCGGGTTCTCAAAAGGGAGCGTTTCGATTCCTTCAATAGCTTTTGAATAGTATCCAACCGCCTTCTTCCACTCCTTTTCTCGATAAAACCGGTTTCCATATAGGAGGTTCATTTGAAAACGAGAGGCAGGGCCACGAACCGATTGCGCGAGGCGAGGGGCGATTTGATCAAGGACCGCCCACTGCTCTAATTTGAACGCGTTCTTGGCCCCGGATAGAAGCGCCCTCTCCAACAAACCGGGATCCTGAGTCATCTCCGCCAATCGTAGCCACGTCGATTTGGCTTCTTCGGGTTGTTCCATATTCTCATAGGCTTGGGCCAGTTTCGAAAGAGCATCCGAGTAAGTTGGTGAATCGCTCGCGTCAGTCTTGCCGATCCATCGAGAGAGTTCTTTTTCCGCTTTCTCCCATTGCCCCAGCCGAAAGGATTCGGTTCCGATCCCGAGGGAGAGTTGAAGATGGGTCCTGCCTTCCGGAATTTTCGCTCTTCCCTTTTCCCACCAATCGATGGCGGCTTGGCTATTCCCGGAAAGACTATGAGCAACACCAAGGGCATAGTAGACACTCTCTTCAAGATCCGCCGAGAGATCCTTTTCTATGAGAGGTTCGAGGATTGCAAGTGCTTTCTCCCCCTGCTTATTGTCGATATGGATTTCGGCGAGACGGTATTTGGCAATAAGACTGTAACGACTGGAGGTGTAGCCTTCGAGAAATTGTTGATACTTCGATTCAGCCTTTGATGTCTCCTTCAGTTGTCGGTAGGATTCTCCAACAAAGAAAAGAGCGACCTCGCGCCGCGATTTCCACTCCGGGTTTGCCAGGTAACCCTCAAATTCCGTAACCGCCTCGGAATAGTCACCGCGTTGGTAAAGGCCAACCGCGAAATCAATCTGGCGCTTTTCCCTGGGATCCCCCTCTTGCGCGGAGGAGCCAACTGGTATGAAAAACATCAGAATCAACGAAAAACTAAACCAACTTCGAATCATCGGCTCCACACACTTTCTCCCAAAAGCTCCTTCATCTTGTTTACCACGAGGGCTAAGTTCTGTCACTGTCACGATCCTGTCCACCTAGAATACTCCTGACCGAGTAACGAGTAACTGCGGTCATTTCGGGGCGCCAAATGCCGTTACTGAAAATTCCTTAACATTCCTTGGTTCTTTGCGGCATGTTTGATATGCTTCGATTATGACTGAGGAAATCCGGGTTTTATTGGTCTGCACTGGAAACTCCTGTCGGAGTGCGATGGCTGATGGCCTGCTGAAGCGGATGCTGCGCGAGGGGAAGATCGAGAATGTCGCGGTCCGTTCGGCTGGAACGATGACCAGTGGTGGATCGCCCGCGTCCGATGGGGCGGAAGCGGTTTGCCGTGAGGTGGATGTTGATCTTTCGGAGCACCGCTCAACGGCATTGACAGGATCGCTGATCTCCTGGGCTGACATCATCCTTTGCATGGAACACCATCATGCGGCGCGGGTCAGCGAACTTTCGCCTTCGGCTTCTGCGAAGACTCACCTCCTGGCTGAATTTGGACCTCCTGAAGAGTCATTGGAAATTACCGACCCTGTGGGCATGCCCACCTCTTTTTATCGAGTTTGTCGGGATCAGCTCTTCGAATGCTTGAAAGGGCTCTACCTACATCTCCCCAAACTGAGAGACCGTCAGGATACTATCGCCGTTGGATGCGACGAAAAGAGTATCGAACTCAAAGACCTCATTTGCAAACATCTCCAGGAGAAAGGGAAAGAAATCGAGGACTGCGGCCCATTCGGAATCGAGGGAGGAGATGACCCAAGTGCCGCGATCGATGTGGGGCGAAAAGTGGCGGCACGGTTGGCTTCATTTGGAATATTAGTCGGGGCATCGGGAGTCGGGATGTCCATCGCCGCCAACAAGATCCCAGGAATCCGAGCGGCCCTTTGTGCCGATCCCCACTATGCCGAGCAGAGTCGTGCCTTTCACGATGTCAATGTACTGTGTCTCGGTTCAAATTTCCTTGAACCGGACGATACCTCTTTAATCATCGATACCTGGCTGGGCACATCCTACACAGGCGGAGAAGAGAGCGCCGCTCTTCAGGTCTTCGACCAACTCGATGGCGTTTTTTCGGATCGCTAGTTTTTGGTGCGCATGAGAGTTTCATCCTTTTTGTTCCTTTCCATTTTCTTGTTCTCAGGGGTCTCCGCGCAAGAGCCACCTTCGCCTGCGGACAGCTATCCCGAGATAATGGAATTGATTCAGCAAAAGAGATTTCCCGCGGCCATGAAAGCGATCGAGCCATTGCGGAAACAGTTCCCCGAAAACGCCGAGGTCCATCTCTTTGAAACCGCCATTCTGGAGGGGATGGGAAACTTTGTTCGGTGTGAGGATTTGGCGGAGGAATACATTCAAAAGTTTCCGGATTCCGTCAATATCGATCAGGCGTATTACCTGCTTGGTTCGGCACGGGTGAAGGGCGG